>NZ_JAAGPC010000229.1:0-237 GCF_017104595.1 Burkholderia sp. Tr-20390
AAGCATCTCGAGTATCATACTGCGCACTACGATTAGCATTTATCTGTGATAGACTCACTTAGTGACCTTGTTTCACGGATGTGACATATACTGCGAGATGGCTGGCTATCTATACTAGGTAGTACTGTATATAGTCTATTATATAGATTACCTGAATTTGGCTATATGTATATCTATATTCAATCTGTAATTGGACTGCATTCAATCTTTATCGAATACGTTTTTGTTTTTTTTTTT
>NZ_JAAGPC010000230.1:0-11789 GCF_017104595.1 Burkholderia sp. Tr-20390
TGAGCGCGGGATCGCGCGCGAATGCCGCGCCCCACCCCGCCGCCGTCAGCGTGACGAGCGTGTGGCGGCGCAGCGGCAGCTCAACGTGCGGCACGCGCGAGTGCCTCGACGCGCTGGGCGACATCGGCGGCAACCGGCCGGCCGCGTGACGCACGCCGGTCGACGCGGTCGGCCGGCTTGCCGAGCCATTCAACGACCTGCGCGTCAAGCGCGCGGGCCGGATCGAGCACGGCGTCGACGGCGCCCATCTTCACGAGATTGTCGAGCCCCGGCGCGAACACCGGCGTCGAGCGCGACATCTCCTTCAGCACGTCGATCGGCAGCTTGGTCACGCGCGACATCGACGGCAGGTCCATCACCTCCGGCTCCGCGCCCGGCACCGCGAGCAGCGTGCGGGTCGCGAGCGCGGTTGCGATGAAGGCGCCCGCGGCCGTGTGGCCATACAGCACGCCGATCGTCCGGTGCCCGGCGAGATCCGCGTGCATCAGGCACTTCGCGAGATGCGACAGCCCTTCGTTCAGGCCGAGCAGTTCGTCACGCTTGCTCATCCGCTGGCTGTCGCTGTCGACCAGCACGAGGATCGGCGTGTCGTCGCCGCGTGCGATCGTGTCGAGCACGTGCGACGCGAGCGTCAGCGCCTCGTCGATGCCGAACGGCAAACGGTCGGCGACGCCGATCACGTCGACACGCGTGCCGGCCAGTTCCGCGTGGCCGGTCAGCAGCCCGCCGTGACGGGCGATCGAATGGCCTTGCGGGAACAGTGAATTCAATACTTCATCGAGCGTCATGCGGGCTCTCCTGCAGTTGGTCCGCGAGCGCGGCGAACGCATCGTCCGGCATCCCCGGGATCGCTTCCGGCGCCGATGCGCCCAGCGCACGCCACACGTCGAGCGCATCCTTGCACGCGCCGAACCGTTCGACGCGCGCTTCGAGGCGGGCCTGCTCCGCGCGCAGCATCGCCGCATCGAACGTCGGCGCACGGCCGATCAGCGCGAGCGCCGCCGCACGGAATGCGTCGGGCGTGTCGGCCACGTAGCGATCCGCACCGCCGATCAGCCGTCGGTGCTTGCCGCCCATCGTGCGCCAGATCAGCGCGCGGTCCTTCGCATCGAATTCCTCGACGCCGCGATTGGTCTCGATCACTTCGGGGCCCGACACGCTGATGCGGCCCTGCTCCGATACCGCGAGCGCCGAGCAGCACGCGGCGAGCAACCCGCCGCCGCCGTAGCAGCCCGCACGCCCGCCGATCAGACCGATCACCGGCACGCCGGCCGCGCGCGCTTCGACGAGCGCGCGCATGATCTCGGCGATCGCGAGTTCGCCCGCGTTCGCCTCCTGCAGCCGCACGCCGCCCGTATCGAACAGGATCAGCACCGGCTTGCCGGTGTCGCGCGCGGCACGCAGCAGCCCGGTGAGCTTCGCGCCGTGCACTTCGCCGAACGCGCCGCCCATGAAGCGGCCTTCCTGCGCGGCGACGAACACCGGCTGGCCGTCGAGCCGGCCGTGGCCGACCACCATCCCGTCGTCGAACTGCTGCGGCAGGTCGAACAGCGGCAGGTGCGGGCTCGTCACGCGCTCGGCCGGGCCGAGGAATTCGCGGAAGCTGCCGGCGTCCAGCAGCCCGTCGATGCGCTGCCGCGCCGATGCTTCGTACCAGCTCGCGGCGTTCGCGACGAACGCGGGCGTATCGGGCGTATCGTGGATCGCGTCGTTCATCATGCGTCCCCCTCGATTGCCCGCACGGCTTGCGCGAGCCGCAGCGACACCATGTCGGGCCGCGCGCCGCCGTCGTTGATCGACAGCTTCAGGCCGCCCGGCGTGCGCCGCTCGACGAAATCCGCGACGACGGCCTGCCACACCGCGCCGAACCCGACCGCTGCCGTGCGGATGTCGATCTCGCATTCGTTGCCCGGCAGCACGCGCTCGACGAGCACTTCGAGATTGCCGGATGCCACCACGCCGACGAGCGCCGCGGCCTGCTCGCCCTTCGCGCGCTCGCGCGCGGTGAAGCGATAGTTCAACTGTTCCATGCCCTTGTCCTTACCAGTTGCGGAACCGGGCCGGCGGCGCATACAGGCCGCCCGACCAGTGCACGAGATCCTTGATCGAACGCGCGGCGAGCCAGCGGCGGTCGGCGTCGAGCGGATCGATGCCGAGATCCTCCGGGCGACGGATCACGCCGCGTTCGCGCAGCCGCTCGACCATCTTCCGGTCGCGGCCGCGGCCGATTTCCGTATAGCCGGCGACGCCGCGGATCGCGTGCTCGCGTTCGTCCTTGTCGCGGCACATCAGCAGGTTCGCGATCCCTTCCTCGGTGACGATGTGCGTGACGTCGTCGCCGTAGACCATGATCGGCGCGAGGTCGAGCTGCAGCTTGTCGGCAAGCTTCAGCGCATCGAGCTTCTCGACGAACATCGGCACGTTCTTGTCGCCGAACGTCTCGCCGATCTGCACGACGAGCTTGCGGCCGCGCCTGAGCGCCGCCGGCGTGTCGGGATCGGCTTCCGCGCCGGCCTTCAGCCACGGCTCGCTCGGATGGCGCCGGCCGCGCGCGTCGCTGCCCATGTTCGGCGCGCCGCCGAAACCGGCGATACGCTCGGCCGTGACCGTCGACGAATGGCCGGACAGGTCGATCTGCAGCGTCGAGCCGATGAACATGTCGCACGCATAGAGGCCGGCGGTCTGGCAGAACGCGCGGTTCGAGCGCAGCGACCCGTCGGAGCCCGTGAACCAGATGTCGGAACGCGCGCGGATGTAGTCGTCCATCCCGACTTCCGAGCCGAAGCAGTGGATCTGCTCGACCCAGCCCGACTCGATCGCGGGAATCAGCGTCGGGTGCGGGTTGAGCGCCCAGTGCGAGCAGACCTTGCCCTTCAGCCCGAGCTTCTCGCCGTAGGTCGGCAGCAGCAGCTCGATCGCGGCCGTGTTGAAGCCGATCCCGTGGTTCAGGCGCTTGATGCCGTACGGCGCGTAGATGCCCTTGATCGCGAGCATCGCGGTGAGGATCTGCGTTTCGGTGATCGCCGCCGGATCGCGCGTGAACAGCGGCTCGACGTAGAACGGCCGGCCTGCCTCGACGACGAAGTGCACACGATCGCCCGGGATGTCGACGCGCGGCACCTTGTCGACGATGCGGTCGACCTGCGCGATCACGATGCCGTCCTTGAACGCGGTGGCTTCGACGACGGTCGGCGTGTCTTCGGTGTTCGGGCCGGTGTAGAGATTGCCGTCGCGATCGGCGCTGACCGCGGCGATCAGCGCGACCTGCGGCGTGAGGTCGATGAAGTAGCGTGCGAACAGCTCGAGATAGGTGTGCACCGCGCCGAGCGCGATCTTGCCGCCGAACAGCAGCTTCGCGATGCGCTGCGACTGCGGGCCCGAATACGCGAAGTCGAGACGCTTCGCGATGCCGCGCTCGAACACGTCGAGATGCTCGGGCAGCACGACGCCCGACTGCACCATGTGCAGGTCGTGGATCTTCGCGCTGTCGACGTCGGCGAGCGCGTTGGCGAGCAGGTCGGCCTGCTTCTGGTTGTCGCCTTCGAGGCAGACGCGGTCGCCGGGCCGCAGCACCGCTTCGAGCAACGCCACGGTGTCGCGCGCATCGACCCGCTTGCCCTGCGCGTAAGCCGCGCCGGCCGCGAGGCGTGCATCGCGCGCCTGCCGCGCGTGATTCCATCCCGTCATGAACAGTTCTCCCGCTTCGATGGTTCAGCGGCATTCTAAGCCTGGCGCCGCCGCCGATTGATGATGTTGACGAATGCGACTCAGAGGACGCCGCGATGGATACGGCCCACGCACGGGCCGCCCATCGGTCGGGCCTACGCGCCGACCAGCGCGCGCGTCGTGAAGAACAGCAGCGACGGGCCGAGCAGGCAGCCGACGCCCGTATGGAACGTCGCGACCAGCGCGCCGTACGGGACGAGCCGTCGGTCGGTCGCGGCGAGCCCCGCGCTCACGCCGCTGACGGTGCCGGCCAGGCCGCCGAAGATCATCGCGGAGCGCGGTGTCTTCAGGCCCATGAAGTTGGCCGCGACCGGCGTGCCGACCATCACGATGATCGCCTTGACCAGCCCCGTCGCGATGCTGAGCGCGATCACGTCGGAGCTTGCGCCGATCGCCGCGCCCGTGACGGGGCCGACGATGTAGGTGACGGCGCCCGCGCCGATCGTCGTCATGCTGACCGCGTCGGTATAGCCGAAGGCGCGCGCGATGCACGCGCCGACGATGAACGGCAGCACGGTGCCGAGCAGCAGCGATACGACGCCGACGAGCCCGGCCTTGCGCGCCTCGGTCGGCTGCACTTCGAACGCGGTCGCGACGATCGCGAAATCGCGCAGCATCGCGCCGCCCATCAGGCCGATGCCGGCGAACAGCTTGACGTCGGCCAGCCCCTTCTCGCCGCCGGTGAATGCGCCGCCGACATAGGCCAGCACGAGACCGATCACGATCGCGATCGCGGAGCCATGCACGCGGCCGAACGTGAGCTTGCGCGACGCGATCGACGACAGCCACATGATCAGGCCGACCAGCGCGAACGACGCGACGAGCCCGTTGTGGGCGACGGTTTTTTCGAGCATCTGCAGCATGGCGGCCTCCGTTACTGCTCTTCGAATTGCGGCACGCCCGCGAAGGCCGTGTCGTCGCGCCCGGTGCGCACGAGTACCGCGATGCAGCATGCGCAGATCGCGACCGCGCCGACGGCGGCCAGCAGCGCGACCGGGCCGCCCTTCAGCGCGGCGACGACGTTCTGGTTCGCGGCCATCGCGACGACGACGGGGATGTACATCGCGCCCCAGAAACCGACGCCCGCCTCGGTCTCCTTCGGCAGCCAGCCGCGGCGGTGCAGCCACAGGCGCAGGCAGATCAGCAGCAGCATCGCGATGCCGACGCCGCCGACGTTGGTCTTCACGCCGATCGCGCTGCCGAGCAGGTCGCCGAGGAACAGTCCGGCCAGGTGGCAGAACGCCAGCAGCGCGGTTCCGTAGATGATCATGAGTCGTCTCCAGTCTCTTCGTGACGGGCGCCTGACGCGTGCGGGAGCCAGGCCCGCACGCCGATCCCGGGCGGACTGTCTGTCTCCTGCGGCGGGGCGCCGCGGCCCGGCGGCTCGTCGTGCGAGCGCGTTCTCGGGGTCGATGGGATGATGCGGGTTCGGGCCGGACGCCGGATGGCTTAGACTGACCGATACCATCGGCGGCGCGACACGGGCTACGCGTCCGGTGCCCCCCATTGGCGGAGGCCGCACTGGCGCGTGATCCGATACTAGCGCCGCATAATCCGGCCATTTATGAAGTTGTCGAAACCGATTCAGTGGATTTAGCAATGCGCCCGTTACCGCCCGAGCTGCTGCGCAGCTTCGTCGCCGTCGCCCAGTCCGGCAGCTTCACCGCCGCGTCCGAGCGCGTGAGCCTGTCGCAGTCGACCGTCAGCCAGCATATCCGCCGCCTCGAGGAGCTGCTCGACCGGCCGCTGTTCGAACGCGACACGCGCAACGTGCACCTGTCGCAGCACGGCGACGCGCTGTTCCGCTACGCGGTGCGCATTCTCGAACTGATGGACGAGGCCGTCACGTCGGTGTGCGGGCCGCCGCTGTCGGGCAAGGTGCGGCTCGCGATGTCGGAGGATTTCGCGTCGGCGCACCTGACGGCCGCGCTCGCGAGCTTCGTGCAGCGCAATCCGGAAGTCGAGCTCGCGATCTCGACCGGGCTGTCGGGCGACCTGTTCGACGCGCTCGACGAGGGGCGGCACGATCTCGTGTTCGCGAAGCGCATCGCCGGCAGCCGGCGCGGCCGCGTGATCCGCAGCGAGCCGCTGTACTGGTGCACGGGCCCCGATTCGCGGATCACCGGCCATGAGGCCGTGCTGCCGCTCGCGATGCATCCGGAGCCGAGCGTGTCGCGCCGCCGCGTGCTCGAATCGCTCGAGGCCGTCGGGCGGCCGTACCGGATCGCGGTCGTGAGCAGCAGCGTCGCGGTGTTGCGCGCCGCCGCGAGCGCGGGGCTCGGCGTCAGCGCGTTCGCCGGCTACGTGATCCCGGCCGGGCTCGCACGGCTCGACGCCGGGCTGCCCGAACTCGGCGAACTCGAATACGTGATCGACCGGCCGCCGGCCGCGTCGCGTTCGACGCTCGCACTCGAAGCGACGCTGATTACAGCCGCGTCGGAGTTGTAACTGCCTCGGGAGCGACCCACGCAGGGGGCCGCACCCGCACCTGACAGCTTTGCCCGGAACACGTCATCGTCCGCGCAGCACCCGCTCGCGACAATGGGACCTATCGGAATGCACGGCCAGCCGCGCGCGTCCGGTACCCGTCCCCTTGATCGGAGCCCGCCATGAACAACGTCCTGCGATTCGCCGTCGCGACCGCTGCAGCCGCCTTGCTCTCCCCCGCCTTTGCCCAGACCGACGCTTCGGCCCCGGCACAACAGGGCCTGACACGCGCGGAAGTCATCGACCAGCTCAAGCAGGCCTATCTCGACGGCGAACTGCCGACCAACGACGGCAACTACCCGCCGGACGCCGCGACACGTTCGCGCAACCGCGAACTCGTGCAGGCCGTGAGCCCGGCGTGGCTGGCCCACACGCCGCCCGCCAGCCAGGCGACGTCGCAGCAATGACCGGCGCCGCCGCGCCGGCGCAACGCAATCAGGATCACGGCAGGAAGCTGTGGCGCCGCGCGTCGATCAGTTCGACGAGCAGGCGGTCGCGTTCGGCCGCGAGTTCCTGCATCGAGTGCTCGCCCTGGATCGTGCGCAATGCGTCGTTCAGCTTGCGATCGACTTCCGGATCGAATGACGGCGTGCCGAGATCGTCCCACCAGCTCGTGATCGGCGCCGACAGGTGCTCGAGAAAGTGCGCGATCCCGCCCGCGCCGCCGCCGAGGTGATAGGTCAGGCATTGCCCCATCAACCCCCAGCGCAGGCCGGGCCCCCATGCGACGGCCTTGTCCGCATCGGCCACGCTCACGACGCCTTCGCCGACGAGGTGATACACCTCGCGGAACAGCGCGGCCGCGAGCCGGTTCGCGACGTGGCCGGTCATCTCCTTGTTGAGGACGATCGTCTGCTTGCCGAGCGCATCGTAGAAATCCTTCACGCGCGCGATCACGTCCTGGCTGGTGGCATCGCCGCCGACCAGCTCGACGAGCGGAATCAGGTGCGGCGGATTGAACGGATGCGCGATCAGGCAACGTTCCGGATGCTTGTCGCACGCGGTCTGGATGTCCGACATCTTCAGGCCCGACGAGCTCGACGCGATCGGCACGTGCGCGGGCAGCACGTCGTCCATCTGCCGGTACAGCTCGCGCTTCAGGTCGAGCCGTTCCGGGCCGTTCTCCTGCACGAAGTCGACGCCGTCGAGCGCACGCGCGAGATCGGCGTCGAACGACAGCCGCGCGGAAAGTTCGGCGGCCCGGTCGCCGAGAAACGCGGCCAGCGCGTCGCGCAACCGCGTGTCGGCGTGCGGCGCCGGATCGGTCGCGACGACGTCGAAGCCCTGCGTCAGATAGAAGGCGGCCCAGCTCGCGCCGATCACGCCGGCGCCGACGATCGCGATGCGTCGAATGTCCATGATTGTCCCGTGTCGTTGGTCTGCAAACAGATCGCGGCGATTGTCGCATCGAATCGCGCGGGCCTGCATTGACGCAGATTGCCGATTCCCTCTTGAAATGCGCTTCGGCTGCCACTAATTACACGTCGTCGGGCAGTGCAGCATGCAGCGCACCGCCCCCGTTTCGACCCAGTGGAGCTTCCACGACGCGCCCGCCGCAGGCGTCGCGCCGTCACGTCTCCCGCGTTCCCTGTTCAGGAGGACCAACATGAGCGGTATCCATTTCGGCAGCGACCTGTTCGACGAATTCGCCCGCGTGCAGCGGCAAGTGGCCAGCCTGCTCGGCGATCGTCCGGCCGGCATTCGCGCGGTACGGCCCGGCGCCTTTCCCGCGCTCAACGTCGGCGCCACCGAAGGCGCGATCGAGATCGTCGCGTTCGCACCCGGCATGGCCGCGGCCGACTTCGACGTGTCGATCGACAAGGACCTGCTGACGATCAGCGGCGAGCGCAAGCCCGCACCGCGCGGCGAAGGCGACGATCTGCGCACCTATGCGCAGGAACGCTTTCACGGCGCATTCCGCCGTGTCGTCGAGCTGCCGCGGGACGCGGATCCCGACCAGGTCAGCGCCCGCTACGAAAACGGCTGCCTGCTGATTCGCGTCGGCCGGCGCGAGGCATCGAAGCCGCGTGCGATCACCATTCAATAATATTCAGGATACCGACATGAATGCGAACCCGACCCTGGCCGAGCGTCAGACCCACACCGTCCACCCCGCTGCCGCCGAAGCGGCCCGCCGTCCCGCCATCACGCCGGCCGTCGACATCGTCGAGGATCATCTCGGCGTCACGCTACGGGCCGACCTGCCCGGTGTGCCGCGCGAGAACCTCGACGTGAAGGTGCACGACAACACGCTGACGATCGAAGCCGACACGCGTCTCGACACGCCGGCCGACCTGCGCGTGCGCCACGCCGAAATCCGCGCGACGCGCTATGCGCGCAGCTTCGTGCTGAGCCCGGACCTCGACACGGCGAGGATCGACGCGAACCTGCGCGACGGCGTGCTGACGCTGACGATTCCACGCCGCGAGGAAACGCGCCCGCGCCGCATCGACGTGACGGCCGGCAACGCGTAAGCATTGGTGCGTGCCGTGATCCCGCACGCATGAAGAAGCCCCGCCGGGTACGCGCCCGGCGGGGCTTTCTTTTACGACGTGCGGTGCGATCAGTCGAAGTCGAACAGGTCGAACACCGATTTCTTGCGACGCTGGCCGTCGTGCTTGTAGCGATCGTCGTGCGAGCGGCCATCGTGTCGGTCACGGCTGTCGTGCGAGCGAGCGTCGCGCCCCCACCCGCCATCGTGGCCGCGCGGTGCTTGCGCATCGTGCCGCACGGGGGCTTCATCGCGGCGCGCGGGCGCGTCGCCGGTTTCGCGCGCGATCAGCTTGTCGAGTTCGCCGCGGTCGAGCCACACGCCGCGGCAGGTCGGACAGTAGTCGATCTCGATCGACTGGCGCTCGGCCATCAGCAGGTCGGGCGTCTTGCAGACAGGGCATTTCATCGCGTTTCTCCTTTCCTTGCGAATTTCGTCTGGATTCCATATGACGCACGTGACGCCGGCCACCGCCGCGGCAGCCGGGTCACGCGCGCCGGCTCAGTGGCCATCCGTCGGTGCCGAGCGCTTCGCCTTCGCGCGCCGCGCCAGCATGTTCATGCCTTCGACGAAAGCCGAGAACGCCATTGCCGCGTAGATATAGCCCTTCGGCACGTGCGAGCCGAAACCTTCGGCGATCAGCGTCATGCCGATCACGACCAGGAACGACAGCGCGAGCATCACGATGGTCGGGTTGCGGTCGATGAAGCGTGCGAGCGGCTGTGCAGCGAACAGCATCACGGCGACGGCGACGATCACGGCGACGAACATGATCGGCACGTGCTCGGTCATGCCGATCGCGGTCACGATGCTGTCGATCGAGAACACGATGTCGAGCATCACGATCTGGCCGATCGCGGCCCACATCGTCAGGCCGACCGCCCCGCCCGAACCGCCCGCGCCTTCACCGTCGCGCGACACGTGGTGATGGATCTCGGTGGTCGCCTTCCACACGAGGAACAGGCCGCCCGACAGCAGGATCAGGTCGCGCCACGAGAACGCATGGTCGAACAGCGTGAACACGGGTTCGGTGAGGCTCGCGATCCATGCGACGCTGCCGAGCAGCGCGAGGCGCATCACCAGCGCGAGCGCGATGCCGAGGCGCTGCGTGCGGGCGCGCTGCGCCTCGGGCAGCTTGTTGCTGAGGATCGAGATGAAGATCAGGTTGTCGATGCCGAGCACGACTTCCATCACGACGAGCGTCAGGAGCGCCGCCCAGACGGCGGGGTCAACGGCAAGCGTCAGCAGGTAGTCCATGAGATGGGGCCGATACGAAAGTGGAAAGCCAGATCATAGGCCGCCCCGAACTTCGGAAAAATCAGAGAGAATCTGATTTTTGGTTCGGTTTTTCCGAAATTTCGCTCCGATGCTCAATTTCCGACATCTGTATTACTTCTGGGTCGTCGTGAAGGAAGGCGGCTTCGCGCGCGCGGCCGCGCGGCTCGACATGGCCGTGCAGACCATCAGCGCGCAGGTGCGCGAACTCGAAAAAGCGCTCGGGCACCAGTTATTGCGCCCGGCCGGGCGCGGCGTCACGATGACCGACGCCGGCCAGGCCGCGTTTGCGCGCGCGGAGGTGATCTTCGAGATGGGGCGGCTGATCCCCGACGAAGTGCGCGCGGCGGCCAGCCAGCCGACCGTGCGGCTCGCGGTCGGCCTCGCGGACGGCATCTCCAAGCTCGCCGCGCACGCGCTCCTTGCCCCCGTGCTGGATACGCCCACGCTGCGGCTGCTGTGCCACGAAGGCGAGCACGATGCGCTGCTCGCGGAGCTGGCGCTGCATCATCTCGATCTGGTGCTGGCCGGCCAGGGCGCGCCGTCCGGCTCGAACCTGCGGGTGACCAGCGAGCGGCTCGTCGCGTCGCCGGTCGACTGGTATGGCCCCGCGGCGCTCGTCACGCCGGCCGCGCGGCAGCACTTTCCACAGTGCCTCGCCGACCTGCCCGTGCTGTTGCCGACCGCGCATTCGGCGCTGCGCGCGCGCCTCGACCTGTGGCTGGAAGGTGAACGGATCGTGCCGCGCGTGGCCGGGGAATTCGAGGACAGCGCGCTGATGGCCGTGTTCGCGGCGCGCGGGCTCGGCGTGTTCCCGCTGAGCGAACTCGGCGCGAACGACGCGTCGCTGCTGCGCGGGTTGCGGCGGCTCGGGCGTGCCGGCGACGTGACCGAGGAGATCCACGCGATCCGCTCGCGGCGCGGCGAACACCATCCGCTGACGTCGCGATTGCTGGCCGCGGCACGCGGCGCTTCGGGTAACTGAAGCGAGCGCGACATCAAACGAAACTATAATGACGCCCCGGCCTTACGAGATTGCCGCGCGCTTCATCCAGGCACCGCCGTTGCGCGGCCTCTCGCCAAGCCTTCTGAAAGACGCCATGCACAACCGATTTCGCCTGTTTTCCGTTTCGTGCGCGCTCGCGGCCGCGACCGTGCTGGCGGCGTGCTCGTCGCCGCCCAAGCCGATCTACCAGCAGGAACAGTTCGACGCGACCAGCAGCCCGTACGCGCATACGTTCCACTCGAAATCCGACGCAGCCTGCGAGGCCGCGCGGCGCGCGCTGCTGAGCCAGGGCTATGTGGTGTCGTCGTCGCGCAACGATGCGGTCGACGGCAGCAAGAATTTCCAGCCGAACAACGACATGCACGTCGTGATCGAGTTTCACGTCGTGTGCGCGGACGCGAACGCGGACGGCACGTCGAGCATCGCGTACGTGAACGCGGTGCAGGATCGCTACACGCTGAAGAAGTCGAATACGTCGGCCAGCGTGGGCTTGAGCGTGTTCGGCTCGCTGTCGCTGCCGATCGGGTCGAGCGACGACGCGCTCGTCAAGACCGCCAGCGAGACGATTCCCGCCGGCGTGTTCTATGAGCGCTTCTTCAATCTCGTCGAGCATTTCCTGAAGATCGACCCGGCCCGCCGCGACCGCGCGACCGTCAAGGCCGCCGAGAAGGAACCCGTCGCGCCGCTGCCCGAACCCGCGCCGACGCCGCAAGGCGAGCCGATGAAGATGACGACCCCGGTCGTGCCGACGCCGCCCGCGGCGCCGGTGCCGCTTTCGTTGCCGGCGGTCGCGCCCGAGTCGGG
>NZ_JAAGPC010000231.1:0-11788 GCF_017104595.1 Burkholderia sp. Tr-20390
CGACCTGCTCGACCACCGATAGCTTAAAAGCCAGGCTGTAGTCCCGCTGCGTCCGCTTGATCTCTTGCTCCACTTGGCACCTCTTCGTTTCAGCGAAAAAGTGTCAACCTATTTCAGGACGGGTCACAGAAAAAAGAAAAGCCCCGCCGAAGCGGGGCTTTTTCTCTTTCTACCTGGAGGCGCGAGCCGGAGTCGAACCGGCCTAAACGGCTTTGCAGGCCGCTGCATAACCGCTTTGCTATCGCGCCAAAAGCGGACTGTGCGAATGCCGTGAGGCAAGCGACAGATTTTTATTCGAGGACTGAAAGTCCATCAAATAAAAAGGGAAGCGTGGCTTCCCCATTACTTGGAGCGGGAGACGAGTCTCGAACTCGCGACCTCAACCTTGGCAAGGTTGCGCTCTACCAACTGAGCTACTCCCGCATTGTCCTGCATCTGCAGCGCTTCGCCGTACAACACGCTGCCAGAAAAATCTGGAGCGGGAGACGAGTCTCGAACTCGCGACCTCAACCTTGGCAAGGTTGCGCTCTACCAACTGAGCTACTCCCGCATGTGTCCTGCATCTGCAGCGCTTTGCCGTACAACACGCTGCCAGAAAAAATCTGGAGCGGGAGACGAGTCTCGAACTCGCGACCTCAACCTTGGCAAGGTTGCGCTCTACCAACTGAGCTACTCCCGCGTATTGCTGCGCTACTGCTTCCCCGTCACACACTTACTTCGTCGTGCAGCGGAGAAGCGAGATTATGTCGAAGGCACATTCGTGTGTCAAGGGCTTTTCCAGCCCTTTTTACAAAAACCTGCTCGACCGGACGCATCACGCGCCGCCGCGCTCGCGAATCTGCGGCCATGCGAGCTTCATGTAGTACAGCATCGACCAAATCGTCAGCACCGCCGCGAGATACATCAGCCATTCGCCCCACACGCGCGTGTCGATCGTCGCGACGCCGAGCGGCAGCGGCCCGTAGAACAGCAGCATCGGAATCGCGACCATCTGGCATGCGGTCTTGAACTTGCCGAGCTGGTTCACCGCGACGCTCTTCGACGCGCCGATCTGCGCCATCCACTCGCGCAGCGCCGAAATCGCGATCTCGCGTCCGACGATCACGAGCGCGATCGCCGCGTCGACCCGCGAAATCTGCACGAGGATCAGCAGCGCGGCCGTCACCATCAGCTTGTCTGCCACCGGATCGAGAAATGCGCCGAACGACGACGTCTGGTTCCACTTTCGTGCCAGATAGCCGTCGAACCAGTCCGTCAGCGCCGCAAGAATGAAGATCGCCGCCGCCGCGAGATTGCGGTGCGCGCCGCCCATCACCGTGTCCGGCAGATAGAACACGCCGACGACGAGCGGAATCAGCACGATCCGTACCCACGTCAGGAAAATCGGGAAATTGAACGGCATGGCATGCGGGACAGTAAAGGATTCGCAATTGTGCCGTGTCGACCGGCCTGCCACAAGAACGCTGGCAAGGCGGCCGGCCGCACGGCCGCGTCAGTGAAGCTGCTTGTAGATCTGCTCGGCGAGCGCGTGCGAGATGCCTTCGACGCTCGCGAGTTCCTCGACACTCGCGGCAACCACGCCGCGCAACCCGCCGAACCGCGCGAGCAGCCGCTGCCGGCGCTTCGCGCCGACGCCCTCGAGTTCCTCGAGCCGCGATGTCTGGCGCGTCTTCGCCCGCTTGGCACGCATGCCGGTGATCGCGAAGCGGTGCGCCTCGTCGCGGATCTGCGCGACGAGCATCAGCGCGGCACTTTCCTTGCCGAGTTCGAGCGGCGTGCGGCCGTCCGCGAACACGAGCGTCTCGAGGCCGACCTTGCGCCCCTCGCCTTTCGCGACACCGACCAGCATCGACGTGTCGAGGCCGAGCTCGGTGAACACCTGGCGCGCGATTTCGACCTGACCCTTGCCGCCGTCGATCAGCACGATGTTCGGCAGCAGGCTCGACGCCTCGGCCTGGCGCGTCGACTCGCCGTCGATGCCGGCCGCATCGTCGGCGGCAGCCGCCTGCGCGGCCTGCTCGACCATCTTCTCGTAGCGGCGCGTGAGCACCTGCCGCATCGCCGCGTAGTCGTCGCCCGGCGTGATCCCGGTGATGTTGTAGCGGCGGTATTCGCCCGACTGCATCTTGTGATGGTGGTAGACCACGCACGACGCCTGCGTCGCCTCGCCCATCGTATGGCTGATGTCGAAGCATTCGATCCGCAGCGTCGCGAGATCGTCGCATTCGTAGCTGAGCGTCTCCGCGAGCGCACGCGTGCGCGCCTGCTGCGAGCCCTGCTCGGACAGCAGCCGCATGAGCGCGATCTGCGCATTCTGCTCGGCCATCGACAGCCACGCGCGCCGCTGCCCCTGCGGCTGCCGCACCAGCGACACCTTGTGGCCGGCCTGCTCGGACAGCAGCTCGAGCAGGTCGCGGCTCGCGGGCGCATGGCTCACGACCAGCACCGGCGGCACGCGGTTGCCGAGATAGTGCTGCGCGATGAACGCGTCGAGCACTTCGGCCTCGACCGACGCCACCGCGTCACCGCGCGTGCGGCCGGGCTCTTCCGCGGGCAGGTCGGGCAATACATCGGCAGACGCATCGGCCGCCTCCGCCAGCTCGGACTCGTCGCCGATCCCGCCCTCGGCGAGCGTCAGCGCGCTCTCGACGTGCGTCGGGAAATACGCCTTGTCGCCGAGATGCCGGCCGCCGCGCACCATCGCGAGATTCACGCACACGCGCCCGCCTTGCGCGACGACGGCCAGGATGTCGACGTCGCTGTCGCTGCCGACCTCGATCGCCTGCTGGTGCAGCACCGTCGCGAGCGAGCTCATCTGGTTGCGCACGGCCGCCGCCTGCTCGAATTTCAGTTCGGCCGCGAACGCGTGCATCTTCTGCTCGAGCTCCTTCATCACTTCGGACTGCCGGCCGAGCAGGAAACGCGCGGCATTCGATACGTCGATCGCGTAATCCTCGTCGGAGATCGCGCCGACGCACGGCGCCGTGCAGCGCCCGATCTGGTGCAGCAGGCACGGCCGCGTGCGGTTGTTGAAGACCGAATCCTCGCAGGTGCGCAGTTGGAACACGCGCTGCAGGATCTGGATGCTCTCGCGCACGGCCCAGGCACTCGGGAACGGCCCGAAATACTGGTTCTGCTTGTCGACCGAGCCGCGGTAGTAGGCCATCCGCGGAAAACGGTGCGCGGTGAGCTTCAGGTACGGATACGACTTGTCGTCGCGAAACAGGATGTTGTAGCGCGGCGCGAGCGCCTTGATCAGGTTGTTCTCGAGCAGCAGCGCCTCGGCCTCCGAGCGCGTGACGGTCGTCTCGATGCGCGCGATGCGCGTGACCATCATCGCGATGCGCGGCGATAGCTGCGTCTTCGTGAAATAGCTCGATACGCGCTTCTTCAGGTCGCGCGCCTTGCCGACATAGAGCACGGCGCCCGCCGTGTCGTAATAGCGATAGACGCCCGGCATGTGCGGCAACTGCGCAAGGATCTTCTTCGGTTCGAACGGGGTATCGGAAGCTTCAGGGGATGTCATGCGTGATCCGGGCGCCTTGTAACGCGGAACGGGTCTATTAGAATCGCCAGTTTAGAGCATTCACCGGCCCGCTTCGATGCCCCGCACCACCGCTGCCCCCCTGCCCGCCGCGCCGCTCGCGCCGGGCGAACCGATTGCCTGCGACCTCTTCTGTACGGTGATCGACAATTTCGGCGATATCGGCGTCTGCTGGCGCGTCGCGCGCCAGCTCGCGCACGAGCACGGCTGGCAGGTTCGCCTGTTCGTCGACGACCTGCGCACGTTCGCGCGCCTGCTGCCCGGGGTCGATCCCGACGCGGGGCGGCAGACGGTCGACGCGATCGTGATCGAGCACTGGCATGCGCAAGCCGGCGACGCGCTGGAGATCGCCGATGTCGTCATCGAAGCGTTCGCGTGCGAGCTGCCCGGCGCGTATCTCGCGGCGATGGCGCGGCGCGAACGGCGCCCGGTGTGGATCAACCTCGAATACCTGAGCGCCGAAGACTGGGTCGCCGATTTCCATCTGCGGCCATCGCCGCATCCGCGCTACCCGCTGCTGAAGACGTTTTTCTTCCCCGGCCTGTCGGCCGGCACCGGCGGCGTCCTGAAGGAGCATGACCTCGATGCGCGCCGCACGGCCTTCGAAGCCGACGCGGCGGCGCGCGATGCCTGGTGGCAACGCGCGACCGGCGGCGCGCCGCCAGCCGCCGGCACGACGGTCGTCAGCCTGTTCGCGTACGAGAATCCGGCCGTCGACGCGCTGCTCGCGCAGTGGCGCGACGGCCCGACACCGGTCGTCGCGCTCGTGCCGGCCGGCCGCGTGTCGCCTGCCGTTGCGCGTTTTTTCGGGGTCGAGTCGTTCGGCGCGGGCACGCATGCGCGCAGCGGCAACCTGACTGCTCACGGGCTCGCGTTCGTCCCCCAGGCCGACTACGATCCGTTGCTGTGGGTGGCCGACCTCAATTTCGTGCGCGGCGAGGATTCGTTCGTCCGGGCGCAGTGGGCCCGCAAACCGTTCGTGTGGCACATCTACCCGCAGGCCGACGACGTCCACCTGCCGAAGCTCGACGCGGCGCTCGCGCACCTGTCGGCCGGCCTCGCCGACGCTCCGCGCGCGGCGCTCGAGCGGTTCTGGCACGCATGGAACGGCGTCGGCACGCCCGATTGGGGCGATTTCTGGCAGCACCGCGCCGCACTGGACGCCAACGCGGCCCGCTGGGCCGATGCGCTCGCGGCCGTCGGCGATCTCGCCGGAAAGCTGGCGGAATACGCAAAATCTCAGTTAAAATAAGCGGTTATCCGACGGCTGACCAGGCAAGCGCTCGCTTTTGGCGTCCACCGGAACGCACCGCTTGGCGCCTCACCCGTTGCGCAACGCTCAGGCACCTATTTATTTGATTTGATCAGGACAGTTTTTTATGAAAACCGCACAGGAACTCCGCGTAGGCAACGTCGTGCAGATCGGCAGCGACGCATGGGTCATCGCCAAGGCTGAATACAACAAGTCGGGCCGTAACTCCGCCGTCGTCAAGATGAAGATGAAGAACCTGCTGACGAACGCAGGCCAGGAAGCGGTCTACAAGGCTGACGACAAGTTCGACGTCGTCGTGCTCGACCGCAAGGAAGTGACGTACTCGTACTTCGCCGATCCGATGTACGTGTTCATGGACGCCGACTACAACCAGTTCGAAGTCGAAGCGGAAATGATGGGCGAAGCGCTGAACTACCTCGAAGACGGCATGGCTTGCGAAGTCGTGTTCTACAACGAGAAGGCAATCTCGGTCGAACTGCCGACGGTCCTGGTTCGCGAGATCACCTACACGGAACCGGCAGTCAAGGGCGACACGTCGTCGGGCAAGGTGCTGAAGAACGCCAAGCTCGCAACGGGCTTCGAACTGCAAGTGCCGCTGTTCTGCAACACCGGCGACAAGATCGAAATCGATACGCGTACGAACGAATACCGCAGCCGCGCGTAATCGCCAGCGATACCCGCATCGAACAAAGCGCCCTTCGGGGCGCTTTTTGTTTGTCCGGCGCCAACAACCGGGCGAGAGTCAGGCTCATGTAAAGCACAAAAGCCACCGGTAAAGATATTCAATTTGTATCATCGGTAACTGTTTTATAGCGCCGGAGAAATATTGCTCGTTACGCGTTCAGCGGGGCATAAAATCAGTTTTTAATCTGACATGCGGCTGCGGCCACGATGACCGACAGCCCGCCTCTCTTGACTCGACTTGCGTCCACCATGCCACACGCCCTGATTGTCGAAGACGATCCCAACAGTCTGTCCGGCCTCACCGCGCTGCTCGCCGCGGACGGCTTCTCGGTCGACACGGCCACGTCGCTCGCAGAAGCGCGCACGGCGCTCGGCCGCTCGATTCCCGATGTCGTCCTGGTCGACCTGAACCTGCCGGACGGCAGCGGGTTCGACCTGCTCCAGCACCTGCCGCAGCAACAGCCGAACGGCTCGCTGCCCGTCATCGTGCTGACCGGCAATGCGACGGTCGAGAGCGCCATCGAGGGGCTGCGTCACGGCATCTGGGACTATCTGCTGAAGCCGATCAACATCCCGCGCCTGCGCAGCCTGCTCGCGCGGATCCCGCGTCCGTACGAACTGATCGACGAAGTGCAGTCGTTGCGCGCGTCGCTGCGCCATCTCGGCCGCTTCGGCGCGCTGGTCGGCCGCAGCGACGCGATGCAGCACGTGTACGACATGATCGAGCACAACGCGCGCACCGAAACGGCGGTGCTGTTCTCGGGCGAAGCCGGTACCGGCAAGAAGCTGGCCGCGCGCACGCTGCACGACCTGAGCCGGCGCCGCAAGGGGCCGTTCGTGTCGTTCGACTGCCGGACGATCGCACAGGCCGGCCGGCACGGTGCGTCGCTCGACAGCGTGCTGTTCGGCCATGAGCGCGGTGCGTTCGATGGCGCCGAGCGCCGCGAATCGGGCCTGTTCGAACAGGCCGGCGGTGGCACGCTGTTCCTCGACGAAATCACCGCACTGCCGCTTGTGCTGCAGGAAGCGCTGCTGCATGCGCTCGATTCGCAGAACTTCATGCGGATCGGCGGCACGAGCTCGATCACGAGCGATTTCCGGCTGATCGCGACCACGCGCCGCCCGGCGCGCGAAGCAGTCGCGAACGGCACGCTGCGCGAGGATCTGTGGCTGCGTCTCGATGCGGCATCGATCACGATGC
The DNA here is from genome assembly GCF_017104595.1 of Burkholderia sp. Tr-20390. NCBI lineage: Bacteria > Pseudomonadati > Pseudomonadota > Betaproteobacteria > Burkholderiales > Burkholderiaceae > Burkholderia > Burkholderia sp. Tr-20390. The sequence continues at coordinate 6,703 of NZ_JAAGPC010000231.1, forward strand.
CGCCGCTGCGCGAGCGCGACGGCGATGCGCTCGCGATCGCGGATGCGCTGATCGACGAACTGAACCGCGACGCGCGCGCAACCGGCCGCAGCACGACCGACAAGCGCGCGGCGCCGGGCTTCGTCCGTGAATGCCTGTCCTACGAATGGCCGGGCAACGTGCGCGAGCTGCAGGAGCGCGTGCGCTTCGCGTACGACGCATCGGGCGATTTCATCGAGACGCTGCGCGCGGGCGAGCCGAGCTTCTCGGCCGGCGCCGCACTGAACGGCAGCAGCGTGCAGATCAAGGTCGGCACGCCGCTGTCCGACGTCGAGGATCTGCTGATCCGCGCGACGCTCGACGCCGTCGGCGGCACGCGCCACCGTGCAGCAACGCTGCTCGGCATCAGTCCGAAGACGCTGTACAACAAGCTGCAGCGGATGAAGGTGAACTGAGCAGGCAGCGATGTTCGAGGGCACTGGCAGGGCTTGACCGTTAGTTGCATCAAAACTCACTACGTCGACCTGCCTGAATTCCTGAAGCTGCCCGGTTCGCACCAGCAGTAATCCATGAAAAAGCCGCGCGATCGCGCGGCTTTTTGTTTCGGTAACCGGAACGGCGCGGGTCGCGCCATCCCCTCCCCGCTCAGGCCAGTGCGCTGCTCAACAGCGCCTGCGCCTGCAGATACTCGGGCTGCGCGATCAGCTTGTCCCACTTGAGCGCCTTGCCGCGCCCACGCATCCGCTTGATGCGTCGCACCGACTCGTCCGTGGCCCGCGCTTTCAGCCCGTTCAGCACGACCTCGGCCGCGTCCGGCTGGTTGCAGACGAGCACCATGTCGCAACCGGCCGCGAGCGCGGCGTCGGCCGCCTGCGTGAGCGTGCCGCCTTCGCGCGCGGCTTCCATCGACAGGTCGTCACTGAAGATCGCGCCCGTGAAGCCGAGCCGTCCGCGCAGGATGTCCTGCAGCCACACGCGCGAGAAACCGGCCGGCCGCTTGTCGACCTGCGTGTAGATCACGTGCGCGGGAATCACCGCGGACAGCGACAAACCGAGCCAGTCGTACGGTGCGACGTCGTGCTTGAGGATCGCGTCGAGCGTACGGTCGTCGGTCGGCAACGCGACGTGCGAGTCGGCCTCCGCGAAGCCGTGCCCCGGGAAATGCTTGCCGCAGTTCGCCATCCCCGCGAGCGACAGCCCGTGGTTCAGGCTCTTCGCGAGCAGCGTGACGACGCGCGGATCGCGATGGAACGCGCGATCGCCGATCACTTTCGAGTGCCCGTAGTCGAGGTCGAGCACGGGCGTGAAGCTCATGTCGATCCCGCACGCGCGCAGCTCGGCGGCCAGGACGTAGCCGACGGCCGTGGCGACCTTCGTCGCGAGCAGCACGTCGCGATCCCACAGCTCGCCCAGGCGGCGCATCGCGGGCAGCACCGTGAAGCCGTCGGTGCGGAAACGCTGCACGCGCCCGCCTTCGTGATCGACGGCGATCAGGATGTCTTCGCGCACCGCGCGGATCGAGTCGGTCAGCGCGGTCAGTTGCGCGCGGTTCTGGAAGTGCCGCGCGAACAGGATCACGCCGCCGGTATTCGGATGCGCGAGGCGCCGCGCATCGTCGCGCGACAGGGCCGTGCCGACGACGTCGAGCATGACCGGGCCGGGAGTCGTTTTCATCGAATCGGGTATTCCGTCAGGAGGAGGTTCGGGAAACAGGTGCAGGCGCGGCGTCCGTCTCGGCGACCACGAACGACACCGCATAGTCGCGTTCGTCGCTGACCGTCACGCGCGCCGTGATGCCACGGGCCGCCAGCCAGTCGGCCAGCTCGCCCGATGCGACGACGTACGGCTCGCCGCTCGGGTGGTTGAGGGTCTGCAGCGCACGCCACGTCATCGGCCAGTGCATGCCGAGCCCGATCGCCTTCGAGAATGCTTCCTTCGCGGAAAAGCGCGTCGCGAGGAACGCGATGCCGCGCGCCTCGGAGCGGGCGCGGCGCGCATGGAACACGCGCAGCTCGTCGGGGCCCAGCACCTTCTCGGCAAACCGGCCGCCCGTGCGTTCGAGCACGGCCGCGATGCGGCTCACCTGGGCGATGTCGGTACCGATGCCGTAGATCGCCATGTCAGTACGCGCCGGTACGACCCGGCCGGGCCGGGTCAGGCATGACGCGCGACGCGCGGCGGCATGTCATCTTCAGCGCGCGCCGCCATGCAGCGCGGCAACGCGTGCGGCGACCATGATCGCCTTCATTTCGCGCACCGCGTTGTCCCAGCCCGCGAAAATCGCGTGCGCGACGATCGCGTGGCCGATGTTCAGTTCGACGATGCCGTCGATCGCGGCGATCTGCTGCACGTTCGTGTAGTGCAGGCCGTGACCGGCATTGACCTTCAGGCCGAGCTGCGCGCCGGCCTGAACGCCCGCGACGATGCGCTCGTATTCGCGCTGCTGCTCGGCTTCGTCATGCGCTTCGGCGTAACGGCCCGTATGCAGCTCGATCACCGGCGCGCCCGCTTCGTGCGCGGCACGGATCTGCGTCTCGTCCGGGTCGATGAACAGCGACACGCGCACACCCACGTCGGCAAGCTGCTTGCATGCCGCACGCACGGCCTCGAAGTGGCCGGCGACATCGAGACCGCCTTCGGTCGTCAGTTCCTCGCGCTTCTCGGGCACGAGGCACGCGTCGTGCGGACGCACTTCGCAGGCGATATCGAGCATCTCGGCCGTCACCGCGCATTCGAGATTCATGCGCGTCTTCAGCAGCGGACGCAGCTTGCGCACATCCGCATCGACGATGTGGCGGCGATCCTCGCGCAGGTGCAGCGTGATCGCATCCGCACCGGCTTCTTCGGCGGCGAGCGCCGCGCGGATCGGATCGGGATAGGTCGTGCCGCGCACATTGCGCAGCGTCGCGACGTGGTCGATGTTGACGCCGAGGTCGATGGCGGTGGGCGTTGTCAGGAAGAAGCTCATAGGTTTTGCAGGTCGATCAGGATCTGACGCGTGGCAAGCGGCGTACCGCCGAGATAGGTGTTCAGCAGGAAGCGCATCAGCGTCTTGCTTTGCGCAACCGTCTGGGCTCGATGGTAATCGTCCTGCTCCATGTCGAGCAACGTCTGTCCGGAAATGACCGGCCAATGCGATGGGACTTCGTCATCCGCGTTGCGCACGCCACGCTCGGGATCGAACACGTAGCGACGATCAGGCTCGACCGCGCGGCGCGCGACCGTGCGGTTCAGCGCCATCGCGTAGCCGGTCTCGCGCAGCAGCACGCGCTCGAACGAGCGCAGCACCTGCACCGCGGGTTCGCCGTGCGCGAGGCGCGTGAGGGTCAGCACGTAATGATTGAAGAGCGGCGGCTGGGGATCTTCGCGTGCGCAGAATTTCACGAGCAGCTCGTTCGCGTAGAAGCCGCACAAGAGCCCGTCGCCGCCGAGCGGCAGCATCCCGCCTACCCACTCGGCGCCCGTCAGCGTGCGCACCTCGGATTTGCCGGACCAGGACAGCAGCAGCGGCTGGAAGGTCTGCAGCACGCCGCGCAGCGCGGAGTGCGGGCGCTTCGCGCCCTTCGCGACGAGCGCGAGCCGGCCATGATCACGCGTCAGCACGTCGATGATCAGGCTCGTTTCCCGATACGGATAACTGTGCAGCACGTATGCCGGCTGCTCCGCGACGCGGAAATCGGACGTGCGTGACGTCGCGCGCCGCGCCTTGCGCGGCGGTTCAGGCGGTGCCGGCAGAGGCGCGTCGTTCGCACCAGCCGTCACCGCGTCTTCAGTCGACGTCAGCGCGTCATTCGTACCCATAGGCGCGCAGCCCCGCCTCGTTGTCGGCCCAGCCGCTCTTCACCTTCACGAAGGTCTCGAGATACACCGGGCCGTCGAACAGCTTCTCCATGTCCATCCGCGCTTCGGTGCTGATCTGCTTGAGCTTCTCGCCCTTCTTGCCGATCACCATCGCCTTGTGCGAATCGCGCTCGACAAGGATCGTCGCGAAGATGCGCTTCAGGCGCCCTTCCTCCTCGAACTTGTCGATCAGCACGGTGCTCGTGTACGGCAGTTCGTCGCCGGTCCAGCGGAACACCTTCTCGCGCAGGATTTCGGCTGCGAGGAAACGCGAGCTGCGGTCGGTCAGCTCGTCCTCGCCGTAGATCGGCTCGCCTTCCGGCAGGTATGGCTTGATCGTGTCCAGCAGGCGCTTGATGTCTTCCGGCTTCTGCGCCGACAGCGGCACGAGCTCGGTGAATTCGCGCAGCTCGCTCACCTTCTGCATGAACGGGAACAGCGTGGCCTTGTCGTTCACGCGGTCGATCTTGTTCGCGATCAGCAGCGTCGGCATGCCGGGCGGAATCAGGTCGAGCACCTTCTGGTCGTCGGGGCCGAAGCGGCCGGCCTCGATCACGAACAGGATCACGTCGACCGACGTCAGCGTCGACGTGACCGCGCGGTTCAGCGAACGGTTCAGCGCGGTGCTGTGACGGGTCTGGAAGCCGGGCGTGTCGACGAACACGAATTGCGCGTCGTCGAACGTATTGATGCCGGTGATGCGGTGGCGGGTCGTCTGCGCCTTGCGCGACGTGATGCTGATCTTCTGGCCGACGAGTGCGTTCATCAACGTCGACTTGCCGACGTTCGGGCGGCCCACGATCGCGATCATGCCGCAACGGAAACCGGTAGGAGCGGGAGTGTTCATATCGTTTGGGAGACAGGTTCGGAAACGGCCGCGCGGCGCGCGGCACGATCGATGGGCAATTCAGTGGTCGGCATCGGCCACGCGCGCCTGCGCGGCGGCGAGGCTCGCGCCGCCCGGCGGCGTCTCGGAATCCGGTGCCGCGGCGTCGCGTGTGCGCGCAGCCGCACGCGAAGCGGGGTCGGTACCGGCGGAAGACTTGTCGGCGGACGACGATGCCGGATCGGTGGACTGGCCGGCCGGCTTGTCGGCTGCGCGTGCAGCGGGCACGGCTTCCGCGGGCTTCTCCACGGCCTTGTCGGCTCGCTCGGCCGGCTTGTCGACAACCTTGTCGGCCGCCGGCTTCGCCGCCCGTTCGCCCTTTTCCGCAGCCGCGTCGACATGCGCCGCGCGAATCGCGGCCATCGGCGCCGCGGCCGGCCC
>NZ_JAAGPC010000232.1:0-11638 GCF_017104595.1 Burkholderia sp. Tr-20390
TCCGGATTCAGGACGATACGGCCGCGCAGGCCGGCGGCCAACCAACGAATCCGCATATGCAAATCAGCGGCGGGCCAGGTGGGCGGGTGCGGGCCGGTGATCGGCACGGGAACCCGCCGGCACGGCGCCGCCGTGTCGGCGAATGCGCACACGCGCACACGCCGCCGCCGGGCGGTCGATGAACGGCTGTCGCGACCCTCAATCGGAGCCGGCCGGGCTTTCCTCGATCGAATCGACGCGATCCGGATAGAACGCGAGGTGCCCGCGGATCGCGTCGACGGCCGGATACGGCGCCTCGTAGGTCCAGACGGCATTCACGGCGCGCTCGCCGCCGACCGGAATCGAGTAATAGGCGGCGTCGCCCTTGTACGGACAGTACGTCGCGTGGTTGGTGCGTTGCAGCAGCGTCAGGTCGGCGTCCTCGCGCGGGATGTAGAACACCGCCGGGTAGGCGGCCTCGCGCAGCGCCAGCGCGCGGCGCGTATCCGCGACGACCCTGCCGGCCGCCTTGACCACGACGCGCCGCGGGTGCAGTTCGACCGTGATCGGGTGATCGGGGCCCGGCGTCTTCACCGGGCGAGCAGACGTTTCGGAGCTGACGGGCATCGTGTGTCCTCCTGGAATCGGCGGCACGGGCGCGCCGGGCGAATCCCGGCGCGCCCGTGCCGGCGTTGGCCAGCCGATACGATGCGCCATTTCGGGCGAGTCTGCAGGGGGCCGGAAGACGACGGCGCGAGACGGCCTCCCGGCGTTCGCGTGGACGTTTTCATGCACGGGCAGCGGGATGCAGCCACGACGATAAGCAACGCGAAATTAATTGGTAAGCGATCGGCGGGAGGCGCGCGAAGATCGGCCGTCTTCATTTGTATGACAGCGCTGTCCTGTCCCCGTCACCATGAAAAACGCTTTCGTTTCGTCAGCCGCGCGTCGTGTGCGTGGCGTCCCCCATGCCGCGATCGCCCTGCGCTGTCTCGCGGCGTCGCTGCTGCTCGCCGGCGCGGCCACGCACGCGCTTGCCGCGCCGTCCGGCAAGACGCTCGTGTATTGCACCGAAGGCAGCCCGGCCGGCTTCGATCCGGGCCAGCATACGACGAGCACCGATTTCGACGCGAGCACGTACCCGGTCTACAACGGGCTCGTGCAGTTCAAGCGCGGCACGCTCGATCTCGAGCCGGCGCTCGCAACGAGCTGGGACGTGTCGCCCGACCAGCGCACGATCACGTTCCACCTGCGGCGCGACGTGAAATTCCAGACCACCGCGTGGTTCAAGCCGACGCGGCCGTTCCAGGCCGACGACGTCGTGTTCACGTTCCACCGGATGCTCGATCCCGACGATCCGTTCCGCAAGGCCTATCCGGTCAGCTTCCCGTATTTCAGCGACCTCGGCTTCGACCGCAACATCGAGCGCATCGACAAGGTCGACGACTACACGGTGCGCTTCGTGCTGAAGACACCCGACGTCGTGTTCGTGCGCAATCTCGCGATGGCGTTCGCGTCGATCCTGTCGGCCGAGTATGCGTCGCAGCTCGCGGCGCGCCATCGCGAGGCCGACATCAACCAGTTCCCGGTGGGCACGGGGCCGTTCCTGCTGCGCACGTACCAGAAGGACGCGCTGATCCGCTACGACGCGAATCCCGACTACTGGAAACCGGACGACGTGAAGCTCGCGCGCCTCGTGTTCGCGATCACGCCCGATCCGGCCGCGCGCCTGCAGAAGCTGGTGGCCGGCGAGTGCCAGGTATCGGCGTTCCCGCGGCCGGCCGATCTCGATACGGTGCGGCGCGACCCGAAGCTGACGTTGTTCTCGGGGGTGGGTTTCAACGTCGGCTTCGTCGCGTACAACACGCAGCATGCGCCGCTCGATCGTGTCGACGTGCGGCGCGCGCTCGACATCGCGATCGACAAGTCGGCGATCGTGAAGACCGTGTTCAACGGCGACGCGACGATCGCGACGAACCCGATGCCGCCGGCGCAATGGTCGTACAACCCGCGGCTGAAGGACGCGCCGCGCGACCCGGCGGCCGCGAAGGCGCTGCTCGCGCAGGCCGGTTTCCCGAACGGCTTCGACCTGACGCTGTGGGCGATGCCCGTGCAGCGCCCGTACAACCCGAATGCGCAGTTGATGGCGCAGCTGATCCAGCAGGACTGGGCGAAGATCGGCGTGCGCGCGAAGATCGTCAGCTACGAGTGGGGCGAATACAACCGCCGCGCGAAGCACGACGGGCAGCACGACGCGATCCTGTACGGCTGGTCGGGCGACAACGGCGACCCCGACAACTGGCTCGGCACGCTGCTCGGTTGCGACGCGGTGCACGGCAGCAATCTCGCGAAGTGGTGCAACCGGGATTTCGAGAAGCTGGTGGACGCGGCGCGTTCCAATGGGGACGTCGCGAAGCGCACGGCGCTGTACGAGCAGGCGCAGGTCGTGTTCAAGGACCAGGTGCCGTTCACGCCGATCGCGACGTCGATCGTGTCGCTGCCGGTGTCCAAGCGCGTGCACGGGCTGACGTTCTCGCCGCTCGGCGGGCATCGCTTCGACGGGGTGTGGCTGGATTGACGGGCGGGCCGCGCGGACGGTGCTGTGGTCCGTGCGGTGTGACGATGGCAAAGGCCGGCGCGCTGCAGTGCGCGCCGGCTGCCGGCAGGTCGGGTCGGTTCAGTTGAGCGCGACCGCCGCCGCGGCTTCGACCGGCGAGCCTTCGAGCGCGACCGACGGCCGGCCGTCGGGGCCGACCGGCACGTCGCCGATGAGCGTCGTGCGATACAGCTGGCGATCGAAGTCGAGATCGAAGATGTCGACCGGCGCGAGGTGGGCGGTCGCGCGGTTGTCCCAGAACGCGATGCTGCGTGGTTCCCACTTGAAGCGGATCGTGAATTCCGGCCGCGTCACGTGTTCCCACAGCAGTTCGAGCAGCGCCTGGCTCTCGCGCGGCGTCAGCCCGACGATCGATTTCAGGAAGCTCGGGCTCACGTACAACGCGCGTTCGCCGGTCTCCGGATGCACGCGCACGAGCGGATGCTCGGTGACGAGCGGGCGGCGCTCGACCGCATCGTCGAACGCACCGGTGGCGCGCGCGCCGGCCGGCGGCGTGAAGCGGTGAATGCCGCGCAGGCCGTCGACGAAGCCGCGCAGCGACGCCGACAGCGTTTCGTACGCGCGCACGAGGTTCGTCCAGTGCGTGTCGCCGCCGTACGGCGGGATCGTCACGCCGCGCAGGATCGACGCCCACGGCGGGTTCACGGCGGCCGTCACGTCGGTGTGCCAGCCGGTCCACGGGCGGCGCACCGGTTCGCCTTCGAAGCGCGTCGCCTTGCGATGCTTCGCGATCGAGTAGACGGCCGGATGCCCGTCGACGTGCCCGAACACCGGGTGGCCGACCGTCGGCTCGCCGAACTGCGCGGAGAACGCGACATGCTGCTCGTGCGTGAGGAATTGCTCGCGGAAGAAGATGACGCGCCATTTCAGCAGCGCGGCGCGGATCGCCGCAATCTGCGGCGTGGTCAACGGTTGCGTGAGGTCGACGCCGCGGATTTCCGCGCCGATATGGGCGGACAGCGGAATCACGTCGACCGGCTGGGCGGCGGGTTCGAGTAGGGCGCTCATGCGACGCTCCTGGCGGAAGTGGAGTGGGCGGAGGGCCGACATCGTTGCGCGTGCAAGCGTCGGTCCGAAGGCGGGAAGGGCATGGTCGGTGTCCGGTAGCGTAAAGCGGGGCAGGCGCGGCGGCGCGCACGGAGCGCCGCCGCCGCGCGACGCGGGCGTTACTGCAGTGTCGCGCCCGGCCCCTTCAGCACGACGCTCTGGCGGCCGTCGATGCCGACCGGCACGTCGCCGTGCACGGTCGCGCGGCGCACGACGCGGCGCGCATCGCCGTAGTCGTTGATCGCGTAGTGCTGCGTCGCGCGGTTGTCCCAGATCGCGACGTCGCCTTCCTGCCAGTTCCAGCGCACGGTGTTCTCGAGGCGCGTCACGTGTTCATGGAACACCTGCAGCAGGTGCGCGGAATCCTGCGCCGACAGCCCCTTGAGCCGCTGCACGAAATGCCCGAGCACGAGCGTGCGTTCGCCGGTTTCCGGATGGACGCGCACGACCGGGTGCTCGGTTTCGTAGACGGTCGACGTGAACACCTCGCGGTAGCGCTTCAGTTGCGTATCGTCGGCATGCACGTGCGTCGACGCGTAGTCGTATGCGTTGGTGTGCAGCGCCCACAGCGTGTCGGCGAGCGCGCGCAGCGGGTCGGGCAGGTTCGTGTACGCGGCGGCCGTGTTGGCCCACACGGTGTCGCCGCCGAACGGCGGAATCACGACGGCGCGCAGGATCGAGATCTTCGGATACGCATCGACGAATGTCACGTCGGTGTGCCACGAATTGGCGCGCGCGCCGTGCGCGGAATCGAGTTCGAGCAGGGCTGCGCTGCCGTCGACGGACGGCACGGTCGGGTGCGCGACGGTCTTGCCGAAGCGGCGTGCGAACGCTTCCTGCGCGGTGTCGTCGAGATGCTGCTGGCCACGGAAGAACAGCACCTTGTGGCGCAGCAGCGCGGCCTGGATCGCGTCGAACGTCGCGTCGTCGAGCGTGCCTGACAGGCGCACGCCGGCGATCTCGGCGCCGATCCGGCCGGCGACCTGGCGAAGCTGGAGCGGCGTGGCGGCCGTGCGCGGTGCGGCGTGCGAAGCATTCGAAGACGGGTGAGCGGCGTGCTGGACTTCGGACATCGGGAGTCTCCTGGAGTCGGGTCGGGCGAGTCTCCATTCAAGCAGGGACCGCGCGCAATCGGAACCGATGAATCGTCACAACCTTAGCGTGTGCGCAGCGATGATCGATATGCGTCGTCATGCTGAGCAATGCGGTGCGTCGTTCGCGCTACCACGCAAGCCGCCATTCGCCGATCCGGTGCGGGCGCGGCGTGTCGATGCGCTTACCGCCCGGGCGATCGTCGCCCGGCGGTTCGTGGTCGTCGAAATCGGCGAGCACGGTGTCGCGCAATCGCGCGAATTCCGGCGAATCACGCCGGCGCGGGCGCGGCAACGCGACATCGACGATGCGTTCGATGCGGCCCGGGCGCGGCGCCATCGTCACGACGCGGTCGCCGAGATACACGGCTTCGTCGACGTCGTGCGTGACGAGGATCATCGTGATGCGCTCCTGTTCCCAGATGCGCAGCAGTTCGTTCTGCATCCGCGCGCGTGTCTGCGCGTCGAGCGCGCCGAACGGTTCGTCGAGCAGCAGCACGCGCGGGTGGTTCACGAGGCCGCGCGCGATCGCGACGCGCTGCGCCATCCCGCCCGACAGCTGGTTCGGATACGCGTGCTCGAAGCCGTTCAGCCCGACGAGCGCGACGTGATCGGCAACCGCGCGCCGCTTCGCGGCCGCGTCGAGCGGCGCGTTGCGCAGCGCGGCCTCGATGTTCTGCGCGACGGTCAGCCACGGGAACAGCCGGTGATCCTGGAACACGATTCCGCGCTGCAGCGACGTGTCGCGCACGCGTTCGGCGCCGGCCCGGATCTCGCCCGCGTAATCGGTATCGAGCCCGGCGATCAGCCGCAGCAGCGTCGACTTGCCGCAACCGCTCGAGCCGACGATCGTGACGAATTCACCGGCGCGCACGTGCAGCGACACGTCGTCGAGTACGGCGAGCGTGGCACCGCGTTGCGCGTAGTGCTTGCTCACGTGGAGGATGTCGAGCGAATCGGAGGCGAGGGTCGTCATGGCGGTGCGAGGAAGAGGGTGACGAGAAAGGAAACGGCGATCAGCGCGTCAGGTCGCCGCGCCGGGCCAGCACCTTGCGTTCGATCGCACGCGCGATCGCGTTCAGCGCCCAGCCGGTCACGCCGACGACGATGATCCCGAACAGCACGAGATCCATCCGGAACTGTTCGCTGCCGTCGATCAGCGTATTGCCGATCCCGCTGCCGGCGACCAGCAGGTATTCGGCGCCGAGCGTCGCGAGCCACGAATAGATCAGGCCGAGATACAGCCCGGTGAAAATCGACGGCAGCGCGGCCGGCAGGATCACGTGGCGCACGAGCTGGAGCCGCGAGTAGCGCAGCGCACGGGCGACGTCGACATACGCGCGCGGCACCGCGTGAATGCCGTCGCAGGTGTGCGCGGCGACGGGCAGCAGCGCGGCGAGCGACAGGAACACGACCTTGGCGACGTCGCCGAGGCCGAACCACACGGAAATCAGCGGAATCCACGCGAACAGCGAGACCTGCTTGAACGTGTCGAAGCTCGGGCCGACCATGCGTGCGGCGACGCGCGACAGCCCGAGCACGGCGCCGAGCAGCAGCCCGCCCGTCGCGCCGAGCACGAAACCGCACGCTTCACGCGCGAGCGACGCGGACAGCGCGCGGCCGAGTGCGCCGCTCGTGGCTTGCGCCCATGCGGTGCGCAACACGTCGGCGGGGCCGACGAGCAGCCCGCTGCTCACGAGGTGCGCGGAAGCGATCGCCCACCACAGCGCGAACGCGATGAGCGGCAGTACGAAGCCGCGCCAGTCGGGGGCGCGCAGGCGACGGGCGGTCGCGGTGGCGGGCGGGGTGGTGTCAGGCGCGGCGGCGGGATACGTCAAGGGCGGGACTCCTTCGATTGCGCGGGCAGGGGCGGCGCTTCAGCCGCGGAACGCGGACGGCACGCCGCGGCGCAGGCGCGCTTCGAGTGCATCGAGCAGCCGGTTGATCAGCAGGCCGACCGCGCCGACGACGATCACGGCCGCCATCACGAGGTCGAGCTGGAACAGCTGCCGCCCGTACACGATCAGGTAGCCGAGCCCTTCGGACGATGCGACGAGCTCGACGACGACGAGCGCGAGCCACGACTTCGTGAACGCGAGCCGCACGCCGGTCGCGAGCGTCGGGATCGCGGCGGGCAGCACGACGTGCACGATGCGTTGCCGCCGCGTGTAGCCGAATACGCTGGCGACTTCGTCGAGTGCGGGCGGCGTCTGACGAAACCCTTGCAACGTGCTCAGCGTGACGGGGACGAGCGCCGCATGCGCGATCAGCAGGTACTTGAGCGGCTCGCCGACACCGACGAGCAACAGCAGGAACGGTAACCAGCCGAGCACCGGAATCTGCACGAGGGCATTGAAGCTCGGCAGCACGTAGGCTTCCAGCGTGCGCGACAGCCCGAGCGCGACGCCGGTCGTGAAGCCGAGCAGCGTGCCGGCAGCGAAGCCGACCAGCACGCGCTGCAGGCTGATCAGCGTGTGGCGCACGAGGTCGCCGCTTGTCGCGAGATCCTTGAGTGCGTCGAACACGCGTTCGGGCGGCGGCAGGATCTGCGGCGCGATCCAGCCGCGCGCGCTGCCGACGCTCCACAGCGCGAACAGCAGCGCAGGCAGCAGCCACGGCGCGAGCCGCCACGACCACCGCTTCACGGCCGCCGCACGGTGCGGCGGCGCGGCGAGCGCGTGGCGTTCGGACGACGGAATGGAAAACGCGGTGTCGCTCATCGTGGCGGGTCCGGGTCAGGAAAGCGGCTTGCCGGCCGCGTCGTAGCGTGGCCAGTAGCTTTCGAGCTTCAGCGTGCGCAGCGCATTGTCGAGATACTTCGGCTCGAACCAGCCATCGACGTCGACCGGCTGGCGGATCAGCTTCAGTGCCAGCGCATCCTGCGCGACGGACTTGTAGCGCGCGACGAAGAACGGATCGATCAGCGGCGACAGGCGATCCTTCAGGCGCTGGTTCGCATAGTCGGCCTGCCACGACGACACCGGCACGCCGCTTTTCGCCCACAGCTTGAACAGCGCGTCGCGGTTCGCTTCGTCGGACGACCATTGCGCGCCCTTCACGACGGCGGTAACGACGCGCTGGACGATGTCCGGATGCGCGCGCTCGAACTCGTCGAGCACGAGCAGGTGGGTCTGGCGCGTGAGTTGCGGGCCGTCGTTCTGCGATTCGTAGATGATCTTCGCGAGCCCCGCGTCGCGCAGCTTGTACAGCTGGTAGTCGCCCACCGACGCATCGATGCCCTTCGACGCGAGCGCGGCGAGCGAGCTCGCGGCGTCGAGGTTGATCACGCGCAGGTCGCGTTCGCCGAGACCGTTCTTCGCGAGCGCGTTGTCGGCGACGAGCTGCAGGTTCGTGCCGCGGAAGATCGACACGCGGCGGTCCTTCAGGTCCTTGATCGAGCGGATGGGGGAGTCGGGCGGCACCGCGATCTTGACACCCGAGCGCACGCTTGCGGCGAGCAGCAGGCGCGTCTTGATCCCGTTCGCCCGTGCGAGCACGGCGGGCAGGTCGCCCTGGTACGCGAAGTCGAGCGCCTTGTTGGCGATCGCCTCGTTGACGGCCGGCCCCGCGCCCTTGAAGAACAGCCATTCGACCTTGATGCCGTCGGCCGCGAACTCCTTTTCGACCAGTTGCTGCAACTGCGCGGTGGCCGCACTCGAGCCACCGAACGTCGGCGGATCGCCGGCGCCTTGCTGGGCGACACCGATGCGGATGGTGGCGGGCTTGTCGGCGTGCGCGGCGGCGGCCGGCAACGCAATGAGGGACGCGATCAGCAGCGAGCGAAGCAGGCGCAGTGGAAGCATGAATCGATGGGTCCGGAACGTTGGGGGAAGCGACACCGGGCCTCAGCCCGTCGGCGCATTCTCGACGACGGCCCGGGGCCGGACAAGAAACGATTTGAACTATGCTTATCGCTGTTTTCCGGGTTGGCGCGCCGGGCGATTCATTCCATCCGGATGAGAATGGTATTCACATGCATCTGACATTCAATCAGGATTCCATTGACATCCTCCCCCGCCTGAAGACGGGATTCCTACCGCGTCTGAAATGATAATGCTTATCTCAGATCGCCTCGGCGGGTTCCTGCTTCATTGAGCGGCCCGACTGCACCGGCTCTCCACAGGCTGCAACGCGGTGTCCCCGCGCCAGAATGTTCAGAGCGCCGACGACATCGGCGTTCTCCTCGTAACTGCACTCGACACAGGCGAATTTTTCCTGCGTGGTCCGGTTTTCCGCACTCACGTATCCACAAGCCGGACACGTCCGACTTGTATTCGCGGGCGGCACCGCCACCAGCCGGCCGCCATTCCAGGCCAGCTTGTATTCCAATTGCCGCCTGAACTCGAACCACCCCTGGTCGAGGATGGCCTTATTCAGCCCAGACTTGGCCCGGACGTTCTTGCCAGGCGCATCGGTGCTGCCTGCCGCCGACCTGGACATATTCCGAACCTGCAAGTCCTCGATACACACCATCGCGTGGTTTTTGCTGATCGTGGTCGTGGCTTTGTGCAGGTAGTCGCGGCGAGTATTGCCGATGCGCGCATGGATGCGCTGGACTCTGGCCTTGGCTTTTTTCCAGTTATTGCTGAACTTGACCTTGCGGCTCATCGCACGTTGGCATCGGCGCAGACGAGCCTCATGTTTCCTGAAACTATTGAGCGGTGCGACAAACGTGCCGTCGCTCATCGTGGCGAAGCGGGCGATGCCCACATCGATGCCGATCGCGCTGGTGGCATGGGGCACCGGCTGCTCGACCTCCCGCTCGGTCTGGATCGAGACACACCACTTGCCGGCGTTGAAGCTGACCGTTGCGTTGCGCAGTTCTCCCGGCACGGGACGCGACAACCTCAGCCGCATCCAGCCCAGCTTGGGCAGGAAAATGCGCCCATTGGGCTGGTCGAGCTTGAATTGCTTGGGGTCCGGGTAGCGAAAACTGTCGCGCTGGCCGCGCTTCTTGAACTTCGGAAACGCCGCTCGCTTGGCGAAGAAGTTCTTGTAGGCCCGTTCCATGTCCTTGAGGGCGTGTTGCAACGGGTGAACGGGGGCATCCTTGAGCCATGGCGTTTCGCCTCCGTTACGCCACTCCGTCAGATGCTTGGCCATCGCTACGTAGCCAATGAACTTGCCGCCCGCCTCGTAGTTCTCCTTCTGCAACGCCAGTGCCTTGTTGTAGACGAACCGGCACGATCCGGCGAAGCGGCGCATATCGCGCTGCTGCTCGCCGTTCGGCATCAGTTCGAACTTGAAGGCCTGGAGTCGTCGCATCGGACGATTGTATGTCTGGCCCACAAGAGCGAGTCAAGCCATTCGACGTGGTCGCATTTACGTCTTTCAAGTGCTACTCGAGCATTCGTAAAAAGTCGTGGGGCGGCGCGCCGTGGTCTCCGCCTTACTTTGCCGGAAGTTGTGGCGGAGCGCCTGTCGAAATCGTTCGCAAATACATCGACCAACAGAAAACGCCCCACTAGCCGCCCGAAAGGACGCCTACGGTGTCCGCGCTATCCTTCCCCGCCCTGAAGGACGAGGTTTGACGCGCATTCCAATCAAGTCGATTGAACCCAGATGCGGAATCAGGCAATGGCCGATTGAAAAGTCGCGCTAAAGGCGAGCGCAGATTTGCACGGGGATCACTGGCTGAATCAGGGCGGAAAAGCGCGGACGGATCGCCGGGGAAATAGGATGCGAGCCCGTCATGCTTGCCGGGATGGCGGGCCGGGCGTGGCAAGGCGCACGCATTCGGATCGACCCGGCAGGCCGATAAATCGAATGAAAACAGGGCCGGTCAATTACGCACTGCAACAGCCGCCACGCCTGTGCCGATAGGCGAACCATTCGACATGCATCGAGAAAAAATGACCGTAAATGAACCGTATGGATTTCATCGTTGCACGATGAAATCCATAAATGCATCCGACGCCAAATAATTTGAATTCGCCTGAAAAATTGTCTATACCCTAGACGAATCAGCGCGGTTGCATCGTGCGGGAAGACCGCACAACGGATGCAGGCACGCAACGATCGAAGATGTCGTTGCACGCCGCGTGTTGCAGTAGTCGAGAGGATTCCGGGGGATGCGGGCGACCTCGTGCCAGGGTCTCGCGCATGCGTCGCAACGGGCGAAGGCCCTGCGCAACCGCCGGAGCAACGGAGCATCTTTGCGTTCAACGGTCGGTCACCGACCCCGTTACACGGAGGTTGCCATGCTGCAATACGTCAAGTCCCTGCTGCGTGACGAACGTGGCGTCAGCTCGCTCGAATACGCCGTGCTGGCCGGCATCGTCGTGGTCGCGCTCGCGGCGGTCGGCGTGATCCTCAGCAGCACCAGCGGCGGCCTGCCGAGCGTGTTCACGACACTGATCAACAAGGTGACGAGCCTGATCTGATCCCCTGAACCCGCGCGCCACCGACGAACACCGGGATCCGCAGCGGTAGAACGTGTCCGGCCGGGGCGTGTCGACGGACGGCTCTCCCATGCTCACGCTCGTGCAGTCGGTGGCCACGGTGTTGCTGGCCTCGCTCGCCGCGCAGGATCTGCGCGACCGGCGCCTGTCCAATCGCGCGGTGCTCGCGTTCGCGACGCTGTATTTCGTCGCGGCCGCGCTCGCGCGCGACGGATTCGCGCCGCTGGCCGGCCATGTCGCGACCGGGGCGGCGATGCTGCTGCTGTTCGGCGGCATGCGCCACGCGGGCTGGATCGGCGGAGGCGACGTCAAGCTGGCGGCCGCGGTATTCCTGTGGGCCGGCCCGGCACTGGCGTTTCCGGTGCTGACGGCCGTCGGCGCGGGCGGGTCGATGTTCCCGACCGGCAACCTCGTCGACGATCTCGCGGTGCCGGGCGTCGGCACGCTGAAGGCGACGATGATCAACGCGGGCATTCCGACGATCTTCGTCGAAGCGGAAGCGA
>NZ_JAAGPC010000233.1:0-11748 GCF_017104595.1 Burkholderia sp. Tr-20390
TCCACACCCCCTCCACCCCCCTCCGCGCGGCCCACACGCTGCCCACCAGCGCCCACACACGCTACGCCAACGCCGAGGCGCGAGCCCACCCCCCGGGCGGTGCCGACACCGACGCCGAAGCCGAAGCCGAAGCCGAAGCCGAAGCCGAAGCCGAAGCCGAAGCCGAAGCCGAAGCCGAAGCCGAAGCCGAAGCCGAAGCCGAAGCCGAAGCCGAAGCCGAAGCCGCAATCAGTGTACGAAACGACGTCGCCCGTGCCACCCCTGCCGGCCCGGCCGACAGCCGCCTCACGCCGGCATTGCGCTGGCTCGTCGACGACCTGCACCTGTCGCCCGACGCCGCGCACCAGATCGCCGACTATCTCGCGCGCACGCGCGCCGCGCTCGGCGCGTTGCCGACGCAGGACACGCTCGTGATGGAGCGCTTCTTCGACGAATCGGGCGGCACGCAGCTTGTGATCCATTCGCCGTTCGGCAGCCGCATCAACCGCGCGTGGGGGCTCGCGCTGCGCAAGCGCTTCTGCCGCAGTTTCAACTTCGAGCTGCAGGCGGCCGCGACCGACGACGCGATCATCCTGTCGCTGTCGCTCGCGCACAGCTTCGCGCTCGACGAAGTGTGGCGCTACCTGCGTTCGGCGAGCGCCGAGCACGTGCTGGTGCAGGCCCTGCTCGACGCGCCGATGTTCGGCGTGCGCTGGCGCTGGAACGCGACCACCGCGCTTGCATTGCCGCGCTTCACCGGCGGCAAGCGCACCGCGCCGCAACTGCAGCGGATGAAGAGCGACGACCTGCTCGCGACCGTGTTCCCCGATCAGGTCGCGTGCCTCGAGAACATCGTCGGCGAGCGCGAGATCCCGCATCACCCGCTCGTCGACCAGACGCTCGACGACTGCTTGCACGATGCGATGGACACCGAGGGCTGGCTTGCGCTGCTGCGCCGGATCGAAAGCGGTGCGATCGAGCTCGTCGCGCGCGACCTGCCCGCGCCGTCGCCGCTCGCGGCCGAGATCCTGAACGCGAAGCCCTACGCGTTCCTCGATGATGCACCGCTCGAGGAACGCCGCACGCAGGCCGTGCAGTCGCGCCGCTGGAGCGATCCCGAATCGACCGACGATCTCGGCGCGCTCGACGCCGACGCGATCGATGCCGTGCGCGACGAAGCCTGGCCGCTCGTGCGCGACGCCGACGAAATGCACGACGCGCTGCTCACGCTCGCGTGCATCGCCGACAGCGAAGCACGCCAGCACGAAGGCTGGCTCGACCGGCTCGCGGAACTCGCCGAACACCGCCGTGCGACGAAACTCGTGACACCCGGCGACGCCGCGCTATGGGTACCGGTCGAACGACTCGTGTGCGTGCGTGCACTGCATCCCGACGCACGCATCGCGCCGGCGCTCAAGGTGCCGGCCGCCTGCGCGCAGCCGTGGGAAGCCGATGCCGCACTCGTCGACGTGATCCGCGCGCGGCTCACCGGCTTCGGGCCGCTTGCGCTCGACGCGATCGCGACACCGCTCGGCCTGCCCCCTGCGTCGATCGCGACGGCACTCGCGGCGCTGGAACGCGAAGGCTATGTGATGCGCGGCCGGTTCACGCCGGGCACGACGGTGGAAGAATGGTGCGAACGCCATCTGCTTGCGCGCATTCATCGCTATACGGTGAAGCGGCTGCGCCGCGAGATCGAGCCGGTCGAGCGCGCCGATTTCATGCGCTTCCTGTTTCATTGGCAACACCTGACGCCGGACACGCGCGGCACGGGCCGCGACGCACTCGCGGCCGTGGTCGAACAGCTCGAAGGCTACGAGGCCGCGGCAAGCGCCTGGGAAGACGCGCTGCTGCCCGCGCGGCTCACCGACTACATGGCGGGCGGGCTCGACGAGCTATGCCGCTCGGGCAAGCTCGTGTGGACACGCATCGGCGCGCCGGCGCGCGCGGCCGGCACCCCCGTGAAGACGACGCCGATCGTGCTGCTGCCGCGCCGCCACCTCTCCGCGTGGCAGGCGCTGCGCGATCCCGACGCGCAACCGGCGCTGTCCGCGCGCGCCACGCAGGTACGCGACGCCCTCGCCGCGCATGGCGCGATGTTCTTCGATGCGCTGCTCGACGACCTGCACATGCTGCCCGTCGAACTCGAACAGGCGCTCGGCGAACTCGTGTCGGCCGGCCTCGTGAATGCGGACAGCTACGCGGGCCTGCGTGCGCTGTTGAAGCCCGCCGTCAAGCGCAGCGCGACCTATGCGCCACGCACCCGGCGCGGCGGTGCGCTCATCGGCGGGATGGACGACGCGGGCCGCTGGGCACTCGTGCAACGTCATGCGCCGCCGGACGATGCGCCCGTGCCGAAACGCGGCCAGGCCGCGACCGACCCCGACGTGCTCGAACACATCGCCTGGACGCTGCTGCGCCGCTACGGCGTCGTGTTCTGGCGGCTGCTCGAACGCGAAGCCGACTGGCTGCCGAGCTGGCGCGAACTCGTGCGGGTACTGCAGCGCCTCGAAGCGCGCGGCGAGATTCGCGGCGGACGCTTCGTCGCCGGGCTCGCGGGTGAACAGTTCGCGTTGCCCGAAGCGATTCCGATCCTGCGCGAGCTGCGGCGGCAACCGGGCGACGGACAATACGTGTGCGTGACGGGCGCCGATCCGCTGAATCTTGCCGGCACGCTGCTGCCCGGCGACAAGGTGCCGGCGCTGGCCGGCAATCGCGTGCTGTTCCGCGATGGCGTGCCCGTCGCCTCGCTGGTTTCGGGCGCGTTCCACTACGCCCCCGAGCTGTCGCCCGCCGCGCGCGAGGACGCCCGCCTGCGGCTCGCACGCCACTGCTGACATCGGCTGACACACGACACCGCACGGACTACTGATCGCCGGGCCGCGCTGCCGCCGTCGTTCGGGTAGCATCGAACGATTTTCCGCGCGAGCGCCCGCGCTCGAACACAACAAGACTTCCGGAGACTGCCGTCCATGCCCTCGCATGTCGAATCGCCCGCCGCTCATCACGCGGGCTCGCTGACGATTTTCCAGGGCGCCGCGCTCTATATCGGCGCGGTGCTCGGCACCGGCGTGATCGCGCTGCCCGCACTGGCCGCCGAGGTGGCGGGGCCCGCCTCGCTACTTGCCTGGGCGGCGCTGGTCGTGCTGTCGGGGCCGCTCGCGGCCACCTTCGCCGCACTCGGCGCGCGCTATCCCGACGCAGGCGGCGTCTCGACCTACGCGCGGCGCGCATTCGGGCCGAAAGCCGCGGCGATCGTCGGATGGTGCTTCTACTTCGCGGTACCGGCCGGCGCACCGGCCGCCGCCATGTTCGGCGGCGCATACGTCGCGGCCGTCACGGGCGGCGGGCACACGACGGTCATCGTCACCGCTGCCGCGCTGATCGCGACCGTGTCGGCCGCGAATGCATTCGGCGTCACGGTTTCGGGCCGCATGCAGCTCGTGCTGTCGGCACTGCTCGTCACGCTGCTGCTCGCCGCGGTGCTCGCCTCCGCGCCGCATGCACGCACCGCGAACCTGCATCCGTTCGCGCCGCACGGCTGGCTCGCGGTCGGCCAGGCTGCCGCGCTGCTCGTGTGGAGTTTCGCCGGCTGGGAAGCGATCACGCATCTCGCGGCCGAATTCCGCCGGCCCGCGCACGACATGCCGCGCTCGGCGGGAATCGCGGTCGTGGTGGTCGGGTTTCTGTATCTGTCGGTTGCTGCCGCGAGCGTGACGGTGCTCGGGCCGTCCGCGGGCGGATCGGGTGCACCGCTCGCCGAACTGATCGCGGGCGGCATCGGCGGCCATGCGCAGGTGCTGGCCGCCGCAGCCGCCCTGTTGCTCACGCTCGGTACGATGAACGCGTATTTCGCGGGCGCGGCCAAGCTCGGCGCGGCGCTCGGGCGCGACGGCGCATTGCCCGCGTGGCTCGCGCAGGGCAGCCAGGTCGGCGGCGTCCCACGCCGCAGCCTCGGTGTGATTGCCCTGCTCGCCGTGGTCGCACTCGCTGCGACGACGCTGTCGGACGTCGGGCCGAAGCCGCTCGTGCTCGTCACCTCCGGGTGCTTCGTGATGGTGTACGGGCTCGGCGCGGCCGCCGCGCTGAAACTGCTGCCGCGCGGCGGCATCGCACACCGTTGCGCATGGATTTCGCTGGTCGCGGTGGCCGGGCTGTTCCTGACGACCGGCTGGTACATCCTGTGCCCGCTGCTGCTCGCGGGCGGGGCGCTGCTCTATCTGCAGGTGGCCGGGCCGCGTCAGTGACCCGGCAGCTGCGCGCGGGGTCGACACGCGCCTGCTTGCGGCGACGCGCGGGCTGACATCACCGAACCGCCGGCCGGATTGCCGGCCACGCCGCCGCGTGCATCATGCGTAGGGGCGCAGCCTCGGCCTCCGCCGATGCTTCGCGCCCGTCAGGCGGGCACCAGCTCGAAGCTGAGCCGTTTGCCGAGCGCGGTGGCCGCGCTCGCGAGCGTCGCGAGCGTGAGGCTCGTGTCGGTTTCGTCGAGGAGGCGGTTGAGCGCGGCGCGGCTGGTTTTCATCCGCGCGGCCATCGCGGTTTTCGTGATGTGCTGCGCCTTCATTTCCTGGCCGATCTGCCAAGCGATCACGCGCTTGATCGCGGTGGCGGTGGCCGCCTCGAGATTGCCGTCCTCCTCCAGGAAGGTATCGAAATCGCTGCCGATATGCGGATTGTTCGTGGTCGTCATGGGTACTCCAGTACATGGCGTTGCCGGCGGCCTGACCGTCGAAGACGGTGCGTTCCGGCGTAACCGGGGAATTCAGATGGCGCGCATCAGCGCTTTCAGGCGCGCGACGGTGACATCGAGATCGTCCGACGGCGTGGCCCGTGACTGCTTGAAGAAGCCGTGCAGCAGGACCATCGTGCCGCCGACGACCGTAAACAGCACGCGGGCGCTTCGCCCCGGCAACATCACGCGGATCTCCCACAGATCCTGCGCCATCTTCCGAACCAGCGGCATACCGAGCGGCCAGCCGAGTTGAACGGTCTTGATCTCTTCGCCGATCGCCCTTCGCTCCGCTTGCCCGAGCGCCTTCAGCCATTCGCGCACCGGCTCGTTGCCACGGGCCGTCTGGAAGAACCGCACGCCGAGCGTGACCTGGATCTGCTGTCTCGTCATCGTCCTGACACCAATCGTACCAAAATCGGTACAATATGCCAAGCACCCCGCCGCCGGCTACTGACCGGATGGCCAATCCGGCAGCCGGGAACGGCGGGCGGGTCGCCGGCTCAATCGTCGCGACGAGCCGGCTTGCGCGCCGCGCGTGACGCCCCGCGCTCACGCGTCTCGCCGAACCGCGACCGCGCGATGTCGCGCACGGCGTCGATCAGCGTCCGTGCGACCGGCGACGGCTGCGCATCGGTGCGCAGCACCAGCCCGACCGGTTCGTCGGTGCCCGCCGACGGCAGCGGCAGGCGTGCCAGTGCGCCGGCCGACAGGTCGTATTCGGCCGCATAGAGCGGCACGAACCAGACCGCGTCGTTCTCGAGCGCCAGCGCACGCGCGACCGACACCGACAGCACCTCGATGAACGAATCCAGCGGCGGCACGCCGCAAGCGCCAAGCAGCTGCTCGGCCGACTGGCGGATCAGCGTGCCGAACGGCGGCAGCACGACCGGATAGCGCGCAAGCTCGGCCGCCGGCGCCGCATTCGAGAGCAGCGGATGCCCGGCGCGCACGACGGCAACGAGCGGCTCGTTGTACAGCTGCTCGAACGCGAGCCCGATCATCCGCTCCGGCTCCGACAGCCGCCCGATCGCGCACTCGATCGCGCCGGACTTCAGGCGCTCGAGCAGATCGGCGTTCGCGGCCGTCGCGATCCGCACGACGACGCGCGGCCAGCGCTCCGCGAGCGCCTTCATCAACGCGGGCGCGAGCGATGCCGCGACGGTCGGCAGCATGCCGATTTCCAGCGTCGCCGCGGCGGCCCCGCCTTCGCGCGCGAGCAGCCCGACACCCTGCCGCAGCGCCAGCACGCACGCGTTCGCGTGCGGCATGAACAGTTGCGCCTCGCGGGTCGGCTGCGCGCCTTGCCGGCCGCGCTCGAACAGCTTCACGCCGAGGATCGCCTCCAGTTCGGCGATCGTCTTCGACACGGCCGGCTGCGTGATCGACAGGCTTTCGGCCGCCTTCTGCACGCCGCCCAGTTGCGCGACCGCGAGAAAGCACTGCAGATGCCGGAACTTGACGCGGCCGTCGGCGATACGGTTATTCATAACGGGTGGTTATGCGATAGACGATGAAATGCCATTTTGCATAACTTTCCGGATAGCCCCAAGCGCTCGACGATACGTCACGCGTCACGTGTTGCGCCGCAGTGCCTGGAAACCGGCCGGCTCCCACATCCGCTTCGCGATCAGCAAGCTGGTGCCGCGCTTCTGCGCGAGCGGTGCCGACGACGATTCCGCATGCAGCGCGGCCGCCTTGCTGCGCAGCCGGCGCAATTCCAGTTCGAGCTCGGCGGAGGCAGCCTCCGTCAGCATCCCCTGCGAGAACGTCATCGTCTCGCCTTCGCCGTCGAAGCGGCTGTCGAGGAAATCGCCGAGCGCGTGCGCGTGGAAGTAACGGCGGATCGGCCCGCCGGGCAGCCAGTCGAAATCGCGCGCGACGCGCACGCGAATCCGGTCGCCCGGCAACAGCGCGACGACGTTCATCCGGTCGAGCATCAGCAGGTATTTCACGCACTCGGCCTTCGTCACCTGATAGGCCGACACGATGTCCTGCACCGTCCAGTAGTTGATCGCGCAGACGGCGACGAGCAGCAGCTTGTCGTCCGACACGAGCAGCGCCTCCTGCTGCTCGGTCAGCACGTGCAGCCTCGGCGCCGACGCGGACGCCTCCTGCACGAGCTCGGCCAGCGTATAGCCGAGCAGCTGGGCGATCTCCACGACGCGCTCCAGCGTGAAGCGGCCGCTGGCGAACAGCCGCTTCACGCTGGTCTCGGAAACGTCGAGCGCACGTGCGACGTCGCGGTAGGTCATGCCCTGCGCCTTCAGCTGGCGCTTCAGCATGTCGATGAGTTGGGCGGTTTCGGTCATTTTGGTATCGAAAAGTGATGCTCAAGGTCAGATATTAGGCTACCTGTGCGCGCTGATGAACACATTCGGATACTTGTCTGCATAATCCGCTCCGTGCTGTCACTGAACGACGGAGCCGACATGACCACCCGAACCGACACCGCTGCCTACGAATCGCATCACCCCGCCCCGCGCGATGCCCGCGACACCGATCGCACGATGCCGCTCGCCACGGTCCGCACGCTGGCCGCCAGCGCGCACGTCGGGGATCTCGTGTTCATCCGCGTGCCGGCGAATGCGCCGCGCGACGCGGCAGGCGCGACGGGTGCGTGGGCCAATCGCTTCGGCATCGTCGTCGACACGTCGGGCGACGAGCCCGTGATCGCCGAATCCGCGTTGGCGTGGACGAAGCTCACGCCGCTGTCCCGCTTCGTCGCCCGTACCGACGGCGGACGCATCGCGCTGGCCCGTCGCGTCGCGGCGCCGAGCGCCGATGCGCAGCGCCAGGTGCACGCAACCGCCGAACAACGGATCGACGCCCTGCTCGGCAACCGCTTCAACCTGCGGACGCGGCGCGGGTTCTGCGCGCGCTACGTGAGCGACGTGCTCGGTGCCGACCGGGACGCGACGCCGGCCGCACTGCTGCGCAGCGGCACGCTGTCACTCGAATTCGACGGGATCGTGTTCGATCCCGGCCGCCCGTCATAACAGGCGCTCAGGGAGACCGGATAACAACAAGAACGACAATACAAAAAAGCAGTGACGGGCTGGCTGGAGGGCCGTGCACGGGGTCGTCACCGACGACGCGAAGCCCGATCGCTTTTTCCGCCGGACAGGCATCCTGTCCGGCGGAATTTTCATGGGTGCGTCGAACATAACAAACAGTTATGCGATTCGCTAAAAAAGGTCATTTTGCATAACTTTCCGGATTGGCTACAGTCGTGCCATCCACTTCGCGAAATACCTATCAGGAGACGCCCGATGGATTCCCCCACGATCCTCACGCCGCGCGACTGGCCGTCGCATCCGGCCTATATCCACCCCGAGTACCGTTCGTCCGTGAAGCGCGGCCCGACGCGCCCGCTGATCCCGCTGAAGGAGAAGCTCCGCGACCAGTACGCGCCCGTCTACGGCGCCGAAGATCTCGGCGCGCTCGACCATGACCTGACGAAGAACGCCGTGAAGAACGGCGAGCCGCTCGGCGAGCGCATGGTCGTCACCGGCCGCGTGCTCGACGAAGGCGGCAAGCCCGTGCGCAACACGCTCGTCGAGGTATGGCAGGCGAACGCGGCCGGCCGCTACGTGCACAAGGTCGACCAGCACGACGCGCCGCTCGACCCGAACTTCCTCGGCGCGGGCCGTTGCCTGACCGACGACGAAGGCCGCTACCGCTTCCTGACGATCAAGCCCGGCGCATACCCGTGGGGCAACCATCCGAACGCGTGGCGCCCGAATCACATCCACTTCTCGTTGTTCGGCGATTACTTCGGCTCGCGTCTCGTCACGCAGATGTACTTCCCCGGCGACCCGCTGCTCGCGTACGACCCGATCTTCCAGGGCACGCCCGAGGCCGCACGCGATCGCCTGATCTCGCGCTTCTCGATGGACATCACCGAAGAAGGCTATGCGCTCGGCTACGAATTCGACATCGTGCTGCGCGGCCGCGACGCTACCCCGATGGAGCGCTGAACCATGACGACGCTGAAGCAAACCCCTTCGCAAACGGTCGGCCCGTACTTCGCGTATGGCCTGTGCCCGCAGCAATACGACTACGACCTGAAGAGCCTGTTCACGCCGACGATCGCCGCGGCACACGCCGAAGGCGAACACGTGCTGCTGGTCGGCCAGGTGTTCGACGGTGACGGCAACGTCGTCGGCGACGCGGTGCTCGAGTTCACGCAGGTGGACGGCGCGGGCCGCTACCCCAAGTCGCGCGACGACATCGCGAAATCCGGCTTCACGGGCTTCGCGCGGGTCGGCACCGGCACCGATACGCAGCAGCGCTTCGTCGTCGAGACGGTGAAGCCGGGCCCTATCGCCGCCGGCGAAGCGCCGCACATCAACGTGACCGTGATGATGCGCGGGATCCTCACCCACGCATTCACGCGCGTGTACTTCGACGACGAAGCCGCCGCGAACGCAGCCGACCCCGTGCTGAACGCGGTGCCGGCCGAACGCCGCGCGACGCTCGTCGCGAAACGCGACGCGCAGCCGGGCCGCCCGGTCGTCTACCGCTTCGACATCCGCATGCAGGGGCCGGACGAAACCGTGTTCTTCGACGTGTGACGCGCGGCCGGCGCACGCCGGCTTAGCCCGCTACCGCACCGCCGCGTGGCGCGATACCGACAGGCATCGCGCCACGCGGCGTTTTTCATGGTCCGTCATCATCATTCGATGCTGCGGTGCAGCGTGCCATATTGCGGGTGCCGACGGCCTTGCCACGGGCCTCCCGCCGCTGTATCGAACGCGCGATTGAGACGCATGCTGCGATAGCACACAAGTCGTTCGTCCGACACGATATCGTTTGCGCGTTACGCGGCGTATTCTTCGCTATCCGCAACGCTTCAATGAGATTGAATCGGAATAGGAAACAATTACGCATGTCATGCGCGACACCGCCCGGCAGGCCGTGCGCGCATTTTTTCTGACCGAGTGCCTTGAAACGCGTCTGACCGAAGTTGGCAGGCGCGTATTTTTTTGCGGCAACCGGCACACCGACGTGGCATGCGCCACTTCGTTCCGGTCAGCGCCGAATCTCCAGATAGCGGCTCGGCGTATCGCCCAGAATGCGGCGAAACGCCGACGTGAACGCGCTTGCGCTCGCATACCCGAGATCGAGCGCGACCCGCGTCACCGGCTGCCCGTCGCTCAGGCGCGCGATCGCCGCGAGCATGCACACCTGCTGGCGCCATACGGCAAAACTCACGCCCGTCTGCGCACGGAACTGCCGCGTGAACGTCCGGCGGCTCAAGCCCGCGTCCGCGGCCACCTGGTCGAGATCGGCCGCGATCGACGGCGAGGCAAGCAGGTGCCGGCACACCTTCGCCAGCCGTGCGTCGGCCGGCAGCGGCGCATGCAGCGACAGGCGCGGCATCGTCGCGATTTCCGCGACCAGCAGCGCCATCAGCTTGCCCGCGCGCCCGTCGACGTCGTACAGGGCCGGCAAGTCGATCGCATCGTCGATCAGTTGCCGCAGCAGCGCCGATACGCCATACACACCGCACTGTTCGGGCAGGCCCGCCTCCTGCGCGGCGGCGCCGGACACGAACGTGTTGAGCATCGTGACCGGCCCGGTCATCGTCATTTCGTGCCGCACGCCGGCCGGCACCCAGCACGCGCGCTGCGGCGGCACCAGCCAGCGTCCGTGCGGCGTCGACACGCTGATCGTGCCGCGCGACGCGAACGCGAATTGCCCGCGCCCGTGCGCGTGTTCCGGAAACGTCGTGCCCGCCGCATAGTCGTTCGCGGTCACGACCACGCTTCGCGGAATGTTTTCGTAGGGATCTAGCAGCGTATTTCTCACGGCCCGAATTCCATCATCAATGACCCGATATCGAAGGCGGGTCTCCTTCGCGCGATCTACGATCCGCTCCACCCTTGCGCGACCTGACGGCCGCAAGACCCGTCGGCCTGATCGGCCGGATTACCACTGCATCGGAGCGGACATGCCGAATACGTTTCATCGCGTGGGGGACGGCCCCCACCCTGTTCTTGTACTGCCCGGCTGGTTCGGCGACGCCCACGCGTTCGAACCCGTCGAAGCGTGGCTGTCGCGCAAGCACTTCAGCTATGTATTCATGGACTACCGAGGCTACGGCCGGATGCGCGACGCAGCGGGCCACTTCACGATCGACGAGATCGCCGCCGACGCGCTCGCGCTGGCCGATACGCTCGATTTCGCGACCTTCAGCATCGTCGGCCATTCGATGGGTGCGATGGCGGCCGAGAAAGTCGCCGTCATCGCGCCCGGGCGCGTGCGTGCGCTGGTACCGGTCACGCCCGTGCCTTGCGGCGGCCTGCCGTTCGACGCGGAGAAACGTGCGCTATTCGAGCGCGCCGCCGACCACGTCGCCGATCGCCGGACCGTCATCGATCGCAGCACCGGCGGCCGGCTGCCCGCCGCCTGGGTCGAGTGGAAAGCCGCGTATTCGGCAGCCCGTTCGTCGCCGCCGGCGTTCGGCGCGTACTTCCGCGCGTGGGCCGATACGGATTTCGGCGACGAGATCGCCGGCCTCCATCCGGTGAAAGTGCTGATCGGCGAGCACGATCCGGCGTTCGACGCGGCACTGATGGCCCGCACCTACCTGCGGCGTTATCCGCTCGCCACCGTCGACGTGCTGCGCAATGCGGGCCACTACCCGATGAACGAGACGCCGCTCGCGTTCGTCGCCGCGATGGAAGCGTTCCTGCTCGCCGTGACGGCGCCCCCCCGTCGGCAACCCCTGACGACGCGCGACGCGCAACGAGCATGGCGGTCATGCGCATCACCGCAGCATGAACGACATCGCCGACAAGCTGTTCAGCGTGCGCACCACATGCTCGACCGAAGGCCCGTCGAAGCGCAGCGTCACCGCATCGACGCGCTCCAGCGACGGCAGCACGCAGAACAGGTCGGCCAGCGCCGCCGTCGCATCGCTTCGACATCGAGATCGAGGAAGACCTGATCGAGGAAGTGGCGCGCATCTACGGCTTCGAAAAGATCCCGGCGCGTCCGCCGGTCGCGACGAGCGAAATGCGCGCGACCAA
>NZ_JAAGPC010000234.1:0-269 GCF_017104595.1 Burkholderia sp. Tr-20390
TTGAGGGTGTTGCGTGCGAACGTCAACTCGTCTGCAGCTGATGGTTACATGCACTCGAGTGTTCGTGTAGCGACTTGTGATAAGTGTACTGTGAAGCTGTCACAGCGTAGCAGATGAGGAGAGAAACGTCGCGAGACTTCACTCATCAGTTTGTGTGTCGGTGCAACGAAGTACGGACATGTGCGTTTTTGAATTATACTTATGGCTATATATTTTTTTTTTTTTTTTTTTTTCATCCCCCCCCCCCCCCCCACATCTACCCCATGCCA
>NZ_JAAGPC010000235.1:0-11185 GCF_017104595.1 Burkholderia sp. Tr-20390
TTGGCTCGATGCGCGCGCGAACGGTGTCGGCCGGCACCGCTGGCTCGCGCCGCTGCTGCTGGTGGCCGGCGCGCTGCTGTGGGCCGCGGCCGGGATGTCGCCGCTGATGCCGGGCGCGCAGTTCGCGTTCTTCGCGATCGTCGCGGTGCTGGCGCTCGCGCTGCGCCGCCTGCCGGGCCATCTGCCGACGCTCGCGCTCGCGTCGCTCGCCCTGCTCGCGACGGTGCGCTACATGTGGTGGCGCACCACGCAGACGCTCGATTTCCGCAGCCCGGTCGAGGCCGTCGCCGGCTATCTGCTGTACGGCGCGGAAGCCTATACGTGGATGATCCTGCTGCTTGGCTTCGTGCAGACCGCATGGCCGCTCGACCGGCCGATCGTGCCGCTGCCCGACGATCCCGACACCTGGCCGACCGTCGACATCTACATCCCGACCTACAACGAGCCGCTGTCGGTCGTGAAGCCGACGGTCTTTGCCGCGCAGAGCATCGACTGGCCGACGGCCAAGCTGCGCGTGTATCTGCTCGACGACGGCAAGCGCCCCGAATTCGAGGCGTTCGCGCGCGAGGCCGGCATCGACTACGTGACGCGCGACGACAACCGCCACGCGAAGGCCGGCAACATCAACCGCGCGCTGCCGAAGACGCACGGCGAATACATCGCGATCTTCGACTGCGATCACGTGCCGACACGCTCGTTCCTGCAGACGACGATGGGCGTGTTCCTGCGCGACCCGAAGTGCGCGCTCGTGCAGACGCCGCACCATTTCTTCTCGCCCGATCCGTTCGAGCGCAACCTCGGCACGTTCCGCGAGATCCCGAACGAAGGCAACCTGTTCTACGGCCTCGTGCAGTCGGGCAACGACCTGTGGAACGCGACGTTCTTCTGCGGCTCGTGCGCGGTGCTCAAGCGCAGCGCGCTGGAAGAGGTGGGCGGCGTCGCGGTCGAGACCGTGACCGAGGATGCGCACACGGCGCTCAAGCTGCACCGGCGCGGCTACACGTCGGCGTATCTGCCGACCGTGCAGGCGGCCGGCCTCGCGACCGAAAGCCTCGCGGGCCACGTGAAGCAGCGCACGCGCTGGGCGCGCGGGATGGCGCAGATCTTCCGCATCGACAACCCGTTCCTCGGGCGCGGGCTCGGCCTCATCCAGCGGATCTGCTACGGCAACGCGATGCTGCACTTCTTCTACGGGATTCCGCGGCTGGTGTTCCTGACGATCCCGCTCGCGTACCTGTTCTTCCACCTGTACTTCATCAACGCGTCGGCGCTCGCGCTCGCGAGCTACGTGATCCCGTATCTCGTGCTCGCGAACGTCGCGAACTCGCGGATGCAGGGGCGCTACCGCCATTCGTTCTGGGCCGAGGTCTACGAGTCGGTGCTTGCGTGGTACATCGCGCTGCCGACCACCGTCGCGTTCTTCAGCCCGAAGCACGGCAAGTTCAACGTGACCGACAAGGGCGGCAAGATCGACGAAGGCTACGTCGACTGGTCGACGTCGAAGCCGTATCTGGTGCTGTTCGGGATGAACGTGCTCGCGATCCTCGCCGGCCTGTGGCGGCTCGTGGCCGACCAGGGCGACGAGGCGTCGACGATCCTGATCACGCTCGGCTGGACCGTGTACAACCTCGCGATGCTCGGCGCGGCGCTGGCCGTGGCGCGCGAGACCAAGCAGGTGCGCGTTACGCACCGGATCGCGATGCGCGTGCCGGCCATGCTGCTGCTCGCCGACGGCTCGACCGCCGCGTGCTTCACGAGCGACTACTCGACCGGCGGCCTCGGCCTCGAAGCGGTGCCGGGGCTCTCGCTCGCCGTCGGCGACACGCTGACGGTGTGCGTGACGCGCGGCGACCGGCCGTTCCCGTTCCCGGTGCGCGTGAGCCGCGTGACACCGACCCATGTCGGCGTGAGCTTCGACGAACTCACGCTCGAACAGGAGCGCCAGCTCGTGCAATGCACGTTCGGACGCGCGGACGCGTGGCTCGACTGGCACGAAGGGCAGCGGGTCGACACGCCGCTCGGCGGGCTGAAGGAAGTGTTGCGGATCGGCCTGGACGGCAACGTACGGATGTGGAAGGGTGCGGCGCGCGGCCTGCTGGCCATGCTGGCGCCGAAACTCGATCGGGCGCGCGACTGACGCGGCGCTCATCATGGAGTGGGTTAGATGACGTTCTGGAATCTGTATTTCATCCTGAAGTTCGCGCTGTTCGCGACCGGGCACCTGCAGCCGTTCTGGCTCGCGAACCTCGCGTTCGCGGTGGCGCTCGCGGCGAGCGCGCCGATCCGGCGGCGCGCGTGGCGCATCGTCCGGCAGGTCGTGGCGATCGCGATCGCGGTGCCGCTGCTCGCGCGCGAGATGCATGCGCCGCCGCTCGCGCGGCTCGCCGAAGCCGCGCGCGAAGTGAGCACGTTCCGCCTCGAGTACTGGATGGAACTGCTGCCGCGCCTGCTGCCGCCGGTGCTGCTGCTGACGGTGGCCGGTGCGCTGATCGTCTACTTCATCGTCAATCGCTGGCTGCGCGTCGCGACGTTCGTGCTGGCCGTGCTGGTCGTGATGCCGCTGTGGCAGGCCGGCAGCGGGTTGATGGCGCGCGTCGTCGCACCGCTTCCGCAGCAGGCGAGCGCGACGGGCACGACGCTCGCCGGCCAGCCGGAGGATCACAACGCCGCGCTCGCGACGTTCCGCACGCAGGAATCGCAGCGGCAGGTCGCGTTCGGCCATCTCGGCAACGATCCATCCACACAGTTCGACGTGATCGTGCTGCACATCTGCTCGCTGTCGTGGGACGACCTCGATGCCGCGAAGGTGCGCAACCACCCGATGCTGAGTCACTTCGACTACCTGTTCAATAACTTCAGCACGGCCGCGAGCTACAGCGGCCCGGCCGCGATCCGCGTGCTGCGCGCGAGCTGCGGGCAGGAAGCGCACGCCGATCTGTACAAGCCGGCGCCGCAGCAGTGCTACCTGTTCTCGCAGCTGGCGAGCGCGGGCTACACGGTGCAGTCGCTGCTGAACCACGACGGCCACTTCGACAACTTCCTGCAGGTGATCCACGACAACATCGGCGTGCCCGACGCGCCGCCCGTGTCGAACGCGGCCGCGCCGGTCGCGATGCACGCGTTCGACGGCTCGGAGATCAAGAGCGACTACGCGACGCTCGCGAACTGGTACGCGCAGCGCGCGTCGGTGCCGGGCCCGGTCGCGCTGTACTACAACACGATCAGCCTGCACGACGGCAACCGCGTCGTCGGCAGCGCGCTGACGAGCATCGACTCGTATCCGCAGCGCGTGACGAAGCTGATGGACGACTTCGATCACCTCGCCGACCTGATCGCGCAATCGGGCCGCCGCGCGGTGATCGTGTTCGTGCCGGAGCACGGCGCCGCGCTGCGCGGCGACAAGTACCAGGTCGCGGGCCTGCGCGAGATCCCGACGCCGCGCATCGTGCACGGGCCGGTCGGCGTGCGGCTCGTCGGCTTTACCGGCAACCACGGCGCGACGACCGTGATCGACCAGCCGACCAGCTTCCTCGCGCTCGCGCAACTGCTGTCGAACCTCGTGTCGAACAGCCCGTTCAAGCCGGGCACGACGCTCGCGCAGTACGCGGCCGACCTGCCGCGCACGCGGATGGTGGGCGAGAACGAAGGCACGGTGACGATGCAGACGGCCGCGGGCTACTCGGTGAAAACTCCGGATGGCGTATGGATCGACGAACAGTAATGCTCCCCGCCGACAGCGACGATGATCGCCTGTCGCAACCGAACGACGTGCTCGGCCTCGCGCGGCACCTGCCCGCGCTAGATCCCGAGCGTTACGTCGACGAGCAGGCGCGCCGCGCGTTCATCGAGTCGCTCGACCGTTGGCCGACGCTCGCGAAGCTGATGGGATTGAAGCGGTAAACGCACGACGGCCGGCATGGGAGCCGGCCGTTGCGTGGCTTGCCCGCGGGCGAACCCGCTGGCTGTGCGTTGTGACCTTACTGCGCCTTGCGTTCCGGCTGGCGCGTCCACTCGTGTTCTTCGCCCGGCACCTTGCCGAAGGTCTGATCGGCCCACGCCGCACGGGCCGCATCGATCTTCGCGCGCGCGCTCGACACGAAATTCCATTCGATGAACCGCTCGCCCGGCAGATGGGCGCCGCCGAGCAGCATCACGCGGGCGCCGTTCGTGCTGGCGAGCGTCACGGTCGCGCCCGGCTCCAGCACGGCCATCGTCGCGGCGGCGAGCGGCGTGCCGTCGATCGAGAGATCGCCGTCAACGAGGTACACGCCACGCTCCTCATGTTCGGCATCGAGCGCCAGCGTGCCGCCTGCCGCGAATTCCGCAACCGCATAGAGCGTGGGCGAGAACACGGCGACCGGCGACGTGAGCCCGAACGCGGTGCCCGCGATCACGCGCACGCTTGCACCGTTGCGCGTGAACGACGGCAGCGTGTCGGCCGCATGATGGACGAACGCGGGCGCGGTGTCTTCATGCTCGACCGGCAGCGCGACCCAGGTCTGGATCCCGTGGACCGGCTGATCGCGCGGCCGGTCTTCGTCGGGCGAGCGCTCCGAATGCACGATGCCGCGGCCGGCGGTCATCCAGTTCACGTCGCCCGGCACGATCTTCTGCCGGAAGCCGAGGCTGTCGTGATGCATCAGCGAACCGTCGAACAGGTAGGTGACGGTCGCGAGGCCGATGTGCGGATGCGGCAGCACGTCGATGCCGCTGCCGGCCGGCAGCACGGCCGGCCCCATCTCGTCGAAGAAGATGAACGGGCCGACGAGGCGGGCGGCGCGCGCGGGCAGCACGCGGCGCACGACGAGGTTGCCGATGTCGCTTTCGCGCGGCGTGAGCAGGGTCTTGATCGAGGCGGACATGGTGGGGCTCTGGTAGTCGAGTCGGGGCGCGTCAGGCGATCGCCGTGTCGATGGTGATCGGATGCGTGAGGATCTTGTGCACCGGGCATGCGTTCGCGATCTGCAGCAGCCGGTCGCGCTGTTCGCCGGACAGGTCGCCTTCGAGCGTGATGCGGCGCACGATCGTGCTGCCCGCGCTGCCCGATTCGTGCGCGAGCTTCACGTGCACTTCGGTGAGCGGCCAGCCCTTGCGCTGTGCGTACATTTTCAGCGTGATCGCGGTGCACGCGCCGAGGCTCGACAGCAGCAGCGTGACGGGCGCGGGCGCCGCATCGCCGCCGCCGAGCGACGCCGGTTCGTCGGCGCGCCACTGGTGGACGCCATCGCTGAAGTGGACGAGGTAATCGACGGAGCCGATGCTCGCTTCGACGGACAGTTCGCTCATTGCAGTTCCATGTAAAAAAAGGGGAGGCCGGCGGCCGGGCCGGGCGTCACGGTTCGAGCAGCCGCTGCAGCCGCAGTTCCTCGAAATCGAGTTCCGATTCGATCCGGTGCAGCGCGGCGTCGTCGACCTTGCCGTCGCGATGCAGGTCGAGCAGCGCGCGGCGCGACACGCCGACGAGGTCGAGTTCGACGCGCAGCATGCGCGCACGCACGTTGGCCGGCTCGGCACCCTGGCGATGCGCGCGTTCGTTGAAGGTGACGCGGTTCCGGTATTCGGCGAGCAGGCGGTCGAGCGACGGCCGCTCGAGGGTCGAGCCGCGCTGTTCGAGCGCGTCGAGTTCGGCGAGCGCCGCGCCGAACGCGTGTGCGCGCACCGCATGCTCGGACATCGTGTGCCGCGCGGCCGGGCGCAGCTTCAGCACGCGGATCAGCGGCGCGAGCGTGCCGCCCTGCACGACGAGCGTGGCGATGATCAGCAGGAACGTGCTGAACAGGATCAGGTCGCGGCCGGGGAAGTTGGCGGGCAACGCGATCGCGGCCGCGAGGCTCACGACGCCGCGCATGCCCGACCAGCCGAGCACGACGGCCTCGCGCCACGACCACGGTGCGTGGCCGGCGCGCGGCGTGCGCAGGCGGCCCGGCAGCCACATCGCGACGAACACCCATGCGATGCGCGCGGCGATCGCGGCGGCGGTGGCGGGCAGCGCGACGCGCAGGCCGGCCATCAGCACCGCGCCTTCGTGGTTCACGCGTGCGAGGATCGCGTGCAGCGCGAGGCCGATCAGGATGAACACGAGCGCGTCGAGCACGAACACGATCGCTTCCCAGGTCGCCTTCGCCTTGATCCGCATGTCGGCGTCGAACACGCGATGCTGGCGCACGCCGAGCACGAGGCCGCAGGTGACGACCGACAGCACGCCCGAGCCGTCGACGGCTTCCGCGATCCCGTAGCTGCCCCACGCCATCGCGAAGGTCACGACGATGCCGAGCATCGGGTCGCGCAGGCGCGGCAGCACCCAGCTCATTGCATGGCCGCACGCGAGGCCGACCGCGATGCCGATCAGCGTGAGCGAGAAGAACAGGCCGGTGGCGCTCGCGGCCGTGATCGACACGGCGAGCGCGGCCGACACGGCCATCTGGTACAGCAGCAGGCCCGACGCATCGTTGACGAGGCTTTCGCCTTCGAGCACCGCGACGAGTCGCGCGGGCAGCGGGTGGCGCTGCAGGATCGCCTTCGCGGCGACCGCATCGGGCGGCGACACGATCGCGCCGAGCGTGAAGCAGGCGGCCCACGGCAGCGCCGGGTTCACCGCATGCACGGCGAGCGCGACCGCGACGGTCGTGAACACCACGGCCCCGAGCGCGAGCGACGCGATCGATGCAAGCTCCTGCCGGAATTCCTTCCACGCGGTGTAGAACCCGCTCGACAACAGCAGCGGCGGCAGCACGGCCGCGAGCAGCAGCGCCGGGTCCATGTCGGGCACGCGCTTGCCGGCCACCGCGACCACGCAGCCGCCGAGCAGCAGCACGACGGCCGGCGGAATCGAGATCCGTTCGGCGAGCCACGTGAGTGCGCCGGCACCGCAGATCAACAGCAGCAGGTAATGAAACAGTTCGACGTTGGTCATGCGTGGCCGGTGATGAACGATTGCGTCACGACGGCTTGCGATCGTTCGTGGTGCCGCCGGGCAGCGCGCCGAACATGTGCTGGCTGCACTTCGCGTCGCGCCATGCGGTGTTCAGCCGGTGGCCCGCGAGCATGCGTCGCGCGACCGGCAGGATCTGTTCGCCGGCGAGCATGCCGAGCAGGCCGGTGAGTGCGATGATCGGCGGCGCCGGCGAGTTCACGCCAAGCGCGCCGTAGATGACACCGGCGAGGATGCCGGCGAACAGCGACAGGAAATACGGTTTCATGGCGGGCCCCGTGATGGCAGACGAATGGCGCGGTGTGCGCCGTCAAGAATTCGAAAGGGTATCGGGTTTGCGTGAAGAAAAAAAGGGCGGGCAGCCCCGAACAGGCATCGATCCGGGAATCGGTTCGATTCCGTTTCTTGGGTGTTCGCGCCGCGCGTTTGCGGCTTAAATATTTCGGCCCGGATGACGATCCGGCGCCGACATACCTCCGGCTCCTCCCGTTTTGACGGTCGAGGCAGGCCCCCCTTTTCTCGTTCACAGGACACCTTGCGCCATGAGCAATCCGAAACTTGAAGTACTGACGCCGCAGAACAGCCAGCTGATCTTCATCGACCAGCAGCCGCAAATGGCGTTCGGCGTGCAGTCGATCGATCGCCAGACGCTGAAGAACAACGTCGTCGGGCTCGCGAAGGCCGCCAAGGCGTTCAACGTGCCGACCACCATCACGACGGTCGAGACCGAGGCCTTCTCCGGCCATACCTTCCCCGAGCTGCTCGACGTGTTCCCGAACCAGAAGACGCTCGAACGCACGTCGATGAACTCGTGGGACGACCAGAAGGTGCGCGACGCGCTGGCCGCGAACGGCCGCAAGAAGGTGGTCGTGTCGGGCCTCTGGACGGAAGTCTGCAATACCACGTTCGCCCTGTGCGCGATGCTCGAAGGCGACTACGAGATCTACATGGTGGCCGACGCATCGGGCGGCACGTCGCAGGCCGCTCACGACTTCGCGATGCAGCGGATGGTGCAGGCCGGTGTCGTGCCCGTCACGTGGCAGCAGGTGCTGCTCGAATGGCAGCGCGACTGGGCGCGCCGCGACAGCTACGACGCGGTGATGGCGATCGCGAAGGAGCACTCGGGCGCGTACGGGATGGGCGTCGACTACGCGTACACGATGGTTCACAAGGCCGCGCAACGCACCGCCACGCCGCACGAGTCGCTCGCGGCGGTACCGGCGAAGTAACGGGCGACCGGCCGCGATCGTGGCAACGGCCGGCCGCGGCGATCCGCTGTCGCCGGCCGTCGCCCGCTCAGGCTGCTGGCAACGCCCACGGCGCGTGCGCGAAGTGTTCCGCGAGGAAGTCGAGCAGCACCGTCACGCGCGCGGCGCGCAGCATGCCGGGCGGCGTGACGAGGTTGACGTTGATGTCGGCGATCTTCCAGTCCGCCATCACTTCCTCGAGCTCGCCGCGCTGCATCGCTTCCCACACCAGGAACTCGGGCTGAAGGGCGAGGCCATGGCCGGCGATGAGCGCGGGGACGATCACGTCCGCGTTGTTGGTGCGAATGCGGCCGTGCACGGATACGCCGACCTCGTCGCCCGATGCCGGGTGGCGGAAGCGCCAGTGTTCGGGCGTCGGCAGGTTCGTGTAGGTGAGGCACACGTGCTGTTCGATGTCGCGCGGGTGCGCGGGGCGGCCGTGCCGGTCGAGGTACGCGGGCGACGCGACGAGCGGCCGGCGCACCGCGCACAGCCGGCGCGAGCGCAGCGACGAATCGCTGAGCTCGGCGATGCGGATCGCGACGTCGAAGCCGCCGGACACGATGTCGACGATGTGATCGGTGAGCACGAGGTCGACGTCGACGCGCGGATAGCGTTCGAGAAACGCGGGCAGCACCGGCGACAGGTGGCGCACCCCGAACGACATCGGCGCATTCACGCGCACGAGGCCGTGTGGTTCGAGCGCCTGCGCGGACGCCTCGCTCTCGATCAGTTCCGCATCGGCGAGCAGCCGGATCGCGCGGTCGCGCAGCAGTTCGCCGGTCGGCGTGAGCGACAGCTTGCGCGACGTGCGGTACAGCAGCATCGCGCCGAGGCGTTTTTCGAGGCGCGCGATGGCCTTCGACACCGTCGGCTGCGTGACGCCGAGCAGGTCGGCGGCTTTCGCGAACGAGCCCGTCTCCGCGACGCGCGCAAAGATGGCCCAGGCTTCGAGATCAGGAAGGTGTTGCATGGTCGGGATACATGGCAGGGAAGCGGAACGGATGCAGCGCACCGCGAAAGCGGGCGTGCGATGCAGGGGATTCTAATCCGGCCGGGAGAAAAATCGTTATGGAATCTTATCTACTTTCGTTGGGCGCCGGCGTGCTGATCGGCGTCGTGTACAGCGTGATCAAGGTGCGTTCGCCGGCCCCGCCGCTGATCGCGCTGGTCGGCCTGGGCGGCATGCTGATCGGCGCCCAGGCCATCGCGCCGGTCCGTCACTGGCTCGGCTTCTGACCGCATCGAGGACATTTCATGAGCGCAACCGCTACTCAACCCGATCTCATCCTGCACAACGGGCGCATCACGACGCTCGATCGTGCGAACCCTGTCGCCACCGCCGTGGCGATCAAGGACGGCCGCTTCGTCGCGGTCGGCAGCGACGCGGAGGTCATGCCGCTCGCAGGCCGTGCGACGAAGGTCGTCGATCTCGATTGCCGCAGCGTGCTGCCCGGCCTGATCGACAACCACACGCACGTGATTCGCGGCGGCCTGAACTACAACCTCGAGCTGCGCTGGGATGGCGTGCGCTCGCTCGCGGTCGCGATGGAAATGCTGAAGCACCAGGTGGCGATCACGCCTGCGCCGCAATGGGTGCGCGTGGTCGGCGGCTTCACCGAACACCAGTTCGCCGAGAAGCGCCTGCCGACGATCGACGAGCTCAACGCGGTCGCGCCCGATACGCCGGTGTTCATCCTGCATTTGTACGACCGTGCGCTGCTGAACGCGGCCGCGCTGCGTGTCGTGGGTTATACGAAGGACACGCCCGAGCCGCCGGGCGGCACGATCCTGCGCGACGCCGCGGGCAATCCGACGGGCCTGCTGCTCGCGAACCCGAACGCGACGATCCTCTATGCGACGCTCGCAAAAGGCCCGAAGCTGCCGTTCGAATATCAGTACAACTCGACGCGTCACTTCATGCGCGAGCTGAACCGGCTCGGCGTGACGGGCGTGATCGACGCAGGCGGCGGCTCGCAGAATTACCCCGACGATTACGAGGTGATCCGCAATCTGCATGACGCGGGCGAGATGACGATCCGGATCGCCTACAACCTGTTCACGCAGAAGCCGAACGCGGAGAAGGAAGACTTCGTCAACTGGACGAAGAGCAGCAAGTACCACGACGGCACCGATTACTTCCGTCACAACGGCGCAGGCGAGATGCTGGTGTTCTCGGCCGCCGATTTCGAGGATTTCCGCGTCGCGCGCCCGGATCTGCCGGCGCAGATGGAAGACGATCTCGAAGGCGTCGTGCGCGTGCTTGCGCAAAACCGCTGGCCGTGGCGCATGCATGCGACCTACGATGAAACGATCAGCCGCGCGCTCGACGTGTTCGAGAAGGTCAACCAGGACATCCCGCTGGAAGGGCTGAACTGGTTCTTCGATCACGCGGAAACGATCTCCGAGAAGTCGATGGACCGGATCGCGGCGCTCGGCGGCGGCATCGCGGTGCAGCACCGGATGGCGTACCAGGGCGAGTACTTCGTCGAGCGCTACGGCGCGCAGGCGGCCGAAGCGACGCCGCCGGTCGCGAAGATGCTGTCGAAAGGCCTCAAGGTGTCGGCCGGCACCGACGCGACGCGCGTGGCGTCGTACAACCCGTGGGTGTCGCTCGCATGGCTCGTGACGGGCAAGACGGTGGGCGGGATGCGCCTGTATCCGCAGCGCAACCTGCTCGATCGCGAGACCGCGCTGCGGATGTGGACCGAGTACGTGACGTGGTTCTCGAACGAAGAGGGCAAGAAAGGGCGCATCGCGGTCGGGCAACTGGCCGACCTGATGGTCCCGGATCGCGATTTCTTCACGTGCGCGGAGGACGATATCGTCGATACGACGGCGCTGCTGACGGTGGTCGGCGGCCGGATCGTGTGGGGCGCGGGGCCGTTCGCATCGCACGACGCGCCGATTCCGCCCGCGATGCCCGACTGGTCGCCGGTGCGCGAGTACGGCGGCTACGGCGGCTGGGGCGCGACGCAGCGCAACGGCGCGCCGCTGCAGCGCGCCG